>NZ_PSLQ01000067.1:0-20590 GCF_040289685.1 Pyrinomonas sp. | reverse complement strand
TCTCTGGACCGATACTGTCCATAGCTTCCACAAAAGAAGTGTTTCCACCGTCCTTAGGGGCAGTTTTGGGTCGTCAACCGACCCCGAAGCCCTGTCCGGCTGCCGGGCGAGGGCAAGCCTCCGGCTTGCGGCCCCAGGGTGGTTGACAAACCCATGCCTGTGATGTTTTCGGCTCGGACTCGATCTTCGCTGGGCGCGAAGCGCTAAAAACGCTTCTCGAAACGCACTTTGAGGACGGGCAGAATGCGGCGGTCGTGAGGCGATGTTCTGTTTGCGCGGTGCTCTTTACAAACCATTCTCCAGTCGCTCTCCAACCGCCTGAGTTCCGCGCCATCCGACCAAGGATCAATCAGCTTCAACCACACCGGCAAAGAGAGCCATGCCCATGCGGTGCCGTATACCCCTTCGTTGAGCCGCTCGACGCGATACTCAACGCGCCATTGAAGTTCGATCGGCGGCACATCCTCCCACCGATCGTAACATGCGTGTTGGATGCATGGCGCTGGCTTGGCGCGTTGATGGACCAAGCAACCTCGCCGCACGTCGAAGAGCGGGCATGCAAAGGTTTGCGCGCCGTTCCCGGTCAAACCGTACCGCTCGACCGCGGCGCGCGCGCGTTCGAAGACGGACCGCTTCTCATCATCGGTCAAACGCGGCGTCCGCAAAATGGTCTCGCGGATCGCGATCGCCTCGAGGCGCGTGATCTGCACGTTGACGAAATGCGCATCCGTACAACACATCCCCTTCGTCGGGCAAGTGCGACACGGACGGGCCGCGTGCTCGTAGCCTACACGCATGCGGCGCTGATAGGCGCGCTTCAAACGTTGCAAGCGAGCGAGCGCTTCTCGTTCCGTCAATTGTTTCATGGGTCGGAGAGCGGAAACTAGTCGGTCTTCAATGATCGCGCTTGCGCGTCTTTCTCGTACAGCGCGAGGAATTCAACGTTGCCCTCGGCGCCACGGATAGGCGATTCGATCATGTCACGAACTTTCAGGTCCAGCGCTCGCGCCGCTTCGTTGACCATCGCAACGGCCCTTTCGCGTTTTCCCGCATCACGGACGATGCCGCCGCGACCGACTTGGCCGCGACCGACTTCGAACTGTGGCTTGATGAGCGCGATGATTAGCCCATGCTCTTTGAGCAGAGGGACGAGCGCAGGCAAGACCTTGGTCAACGAAATGAACGAGACATCGATCGTGATCAGATCGAATCTTTCGGCGAAATCTTCCGCTCGGAGGTAGCGCGCGTTGACGCCTTCACGCACTTCGACGCGCGGATCGTTGCGTAATCGCCAATCCAACTGCCCGCGACCGACGTCGAGCGCGACGACGCGGCGTGCACCGTGCTGCAGCAGACAATCGGTGAAGCCGCCGGTCGAAGCGCCGACGTCGAGGCAGACCGACCCTCGCACGTCAAGGCGGAAGCCATTGAGCGCGGCTTCGAGTTTCGCTCCGCCGCGGCTGGCGTAGCGCGCCAGCGGATCGTTCGCTCCGCGGATCTCTATTCGCGCATCGTGGGCGAAACTCTCCGAAGCCTTCTCCACACGTTGACCATCAACGAAGACGCGCCCCGCCATAACCAGCGCTTGCGCGCGCGTGCGCGACTCGACCAACCCGTGATCGACGAGCAATTTGTCTATGCGCTCGCGCCTCTTCACAGCGTGTGCCCGGGAGAGATGACACGTGTCAAAGGCTATCGAGGAACGCCCTCGAAGATCTCACGTATGCGACGCAACTGATCTTCCATCTCTCTCTGCGTTCTGCCTCGCGTGCGCTGCATTTGATCCTCCGCCTCCTCTTGGGCCTTCTTTCCCCGCACGCGCCGCTCGCGAACTCCGGACGGGTCTTGACCATTGAGGCCAATCTCAGCAACGCGCTCTTCCATGCGTCGTTCGCGTTCGATCTTGCGCATCTCTTTGCGGCTCTCTTTACGTACTCCTTCGCCCGACAGCGGAGATCTTTTCGGCTCCGCACCGTTAGACTCTTTGGTGGGCGACGCGACGGTCGCAATGCTCGACTTTTCGAGCGACAAGTCGGTTGCAGATGGGGACGGCGTCGATTGCGGCGTCGCAGCAGGCGCAGAAATCGCCGTCTGCAAGGGCGCGAACGAGACACCTACCGCCTGTTGACGCTTGACCCAGCTCAAAGCAAACAAGCTCCCGGCCACAGCACCACTAAGCACCAAGCCCAAAGCCAACGCTAGCGGCAGTCTCTGCCGACGGGGCCGCAGTGACAAGGGGACTTCAGCTTGGCCGATCTCTCGAAGAGGAACCACACGTTTGGCGGCGCTCACGTCGAACAACGGGTGAATTTGCGCTGCTGGTTCGTCGAGCGTTCGCTTTTTTGGGTCGAGGCCCATAACTTCTATCCCCTCGCTCCTTCTTTTTCTGCCGAACCTCGTTGAGCTTGGTCGGCTCGCTGCGACGTTGTTTGGCAAACAGCGGGCCACACGCGCCTTTTTCGTTGCCCGTGCTTAGTGCCATTGCATTTGCCGCTTGAGCTGAACCATCGCGTCGATTGAGTGCACCAAATCGCGCAAGCTAGCGCGTCGTTCGGCTCTTGCGCGTCCGCTTCTCTTCGAGAACCTCAACGGCCTCTTTGACTCGCGTGTAAATCCCGTCCGCATCGAGTCCATATTTAGCGAGCAGCAGCTTCTGCTCGCCATGCGTCACCCAACGATCTGGCACGCCCATGCGAACCAGATGTAAACGATCGAGCAATCCGTTCTCCTCGAGAAGCTCCATCACGGCGGAGCCGAACCCGCCCGCAAGATAGGCCTCCTCGACCGTCACGAGCAGCCTTTTCGTGCGTGCCAGCGCCAAGATCAATTCAGCGTCGAGCGGTTTGGCGAAACGCGCGTTGACCACCGTCGCCTCGATGCCATCTTTCGCCAGTTGTTCGGCAGCGCGCAGTGACGGATGGACCATCGAGCCGTATGCGAGCAACGCCACCTCGCCGCCATCGCGCAGGATCTCAGCTTTGCCGATCTCCAAAAGCTGCGGGTCACGATCCAGCGGAACGCCTACGCCGGCGCCGCGCGGGTAGCGGACACAGATCGGGCCGTTGTGCTCCGCCGCCGTCAACAACATATCGCGCAGTTCGGCCTCGTCCTTCGGCGCCATCACGACCATGTTCGGAATGATGCGCATGTAGGCGATGTCTAACAGCCCATGATGCGTCGGCCCATCGGCGCCGACGATGCCAGCGCGATCCATGGCGAAGACAACGTGCAGGTTCTGTAAACAGACGTCGTGAACGATCTGGTCGAACGCGCGTTGCAAGAAAGTCGAGTAGATAGCTACCACGGGACGCAAGCCCTCACAAGCCATGCCAGCCGCGAAAGTCACCGCATGTTGTTCGGCGATGCCGACGTCGAAAGCTCTCGCAGGGAATCGTTCGAGCGCTTGATCCACGCCCGTTCCGTCTGGCATTGCCGCGGTGATCGCCACGATGCGCTCATCTTTCGCCATCAGATCGCAAAGCGCGTTGCTGAAGACGGAAGTGTAGGTTGGCGGCGATGGCTTAGACGACTTGATCGCCGCGCCCGTGCTGATCTCGAACGGGCCGGAAGCGTGCCACTTGTAGCGATTCCTCTCCGCTGGCGGGTAACCCTTGCCCTTCACCGTCAAGGCGTGGACGATCACCGGCCCATCCTTGATCTGCTGCGCCTCGCGCAGTGCGCGCACCAGCGCGGTCGTGTCATGACCGTCAATGTAGCCGATGTATTTGAAACCGAGTTCGTTGACGAGTGCGCCGGGTAAGACTGCGGCGGCGATGGCATCTTTGACCGTTTTGGCCGCTTGATGAAGTCGCTCGCCGACGCCCGGAATCGAACGGAGCGTTTCACCGATCTCATCTTTGAACCGGTGGTAGCCCTGCGCTTCACGTATGCGGTTCAAGTAGCCGGTCAAAGCCCCAACCGATGGTGCGATCGACATCTCGTTGTCGTTCAACAGCACGATCAATCGCGTCTTCAAGTGGCCCGCCTGATTGATCGCTTCCATCGCCATGCCGCCCGGCAAACTCGCATCGCCGATGATCGCGCAGACGTGGTAATCTTCCCCTTGGCGGTCGCGAGCGATCGCCATGCCGAGCGCTGCTGAGATCGAGGTCGAAGCGTGACCGGCCCCGAACGTGTCATACTCGGATTCGTCGCGCCGCAAAAAACCGCTCAGCCCACCGTACTGCCGAATCGTTGGAAATTGGTCGCGCCGTCCAGTCAGGATCTTATGCGCATAAGCTTGATGGCCGACATCCCACACCAAGCGATCGCGCGGCGTGTTGAACGCATAGTGCAATGCTACAGCCAGCTCGACGGCCCCCAAAGAAGCTCCGGTGTGCCCGCCGATGCGCGACATCGTCTCGATGATGTACTGCCGCACCTCTTGAGCCACCTTTGGCAACAAATCGAGCGGCAAGCGACGCAAATCTTCTGCCGAATCGATCGTCTGTAAAAGTTCCATCGCGTCGCGTATTTTACCAATCTTCGACGGTCCGGCAGAAATCAACACGGAGTTTTTGCGAAAATGCGCGACTCGCCCGCCGACCACACCCGCCCGCGTCCCAGTTCGGCGCGAAGATTTCGTAACCACGGTTGGCCTCCGTACGTCTAAAACTTAGCGAGGCCATGAGACGATCTCCCCAACTGGCCAATTCCGATGTTTCGCATCAAGGAGAAGTTTCGCGATGAGAAAGCATGCAACCGCTTTGACGATCATTCTCGGGTTGACCCTTGGATTCGCCACGTTGTCCAACGCGCAACAGCCTGCACCACCGACCGGAGCGGCTCCCGCATGGGGCAAGATGAAGCCCCACCACAAAGGGCTGGTTGAGATGCGCGTCCTTCGACAACTCAACCTAAGCGATCAACAACGCCAGCAGATCAGAAACATCATGCAAAACTACCACACCGCAACCAAAGCGCAACGCGATGAACTCCGGCAACTACAGGAACAACGGCGCACCAGCGGCACGCTCTCTGCCGAGCAACAAGCGCGCGTCGAACAACTGCGCGCCGCGCTCGACGCGAGCGCTCAGCAGATGCGCGCCGAGATACTCAACGTCCTAACGCCGGAACAACGCGCGCAATACGAGCAGCTCCAACAGCAGGCCAAAGCGAAACGCGAGTCGTGGCGCAACCGTCAACAGGCAACACCATAAGTCGAGTTCGGGAAACGAACGGAAAGCTCTTCGATGACAATGGGGCGATCAAGCTTTCTATCGCCCCTTCAACCGACAGCAAAGGGGCGACCGGGCTTTCCATCGCCCTTTCATCTTCTCGCCCCGAACGTCATCGGCAAAGGACTATTCGCCCTCGCTGCCGACTTTCGCCGAAGATCAAATCGAGCGGAGTTCTTCGTTTCGATCCCGCTCGATCAGGTCTCGCACCAGAGCCTCGATCTCGTCGCGCGTGCGACGGAAAACTTCCAGTCGCGTCGCCATATCGCCCCCGACGGCGGCGGGATCCGCCAGACTCCAATGCAATCTACGTTTCCCAGGAAAGAACGGACACGAATCGCGCGCCGCATCGCACACCGTGATTACGAGATCAAAATCCGCGCCCTCGAAATCCGCGACCGACTTCGAACGATGCGCGCTTAGATCGATCCCGCGCTCGCCCATCACCTCGATGGCCAACGGATGAACCGCCGACGGGCGCGTTCCGGCAGACGCAACTTCGTAAACGTCGCCGCCCAAAGCGCGCAACCAACCTTCGGCCATCTGCGAACGCGCGCTGTTCCCAGTGCACAGAAAGAGTACGCGCCGTTTCATTTGCGCTCCTCGCTTCCAGAACTCAAGCGCAACACTCGGTTGCCTCGGCCTCTTCCGGGCCCTTACCGTCGAGCACGACGAAGACCTCCCATCTGTTCCCATCAGGGTCTGTCACCCAAACTTTGTCCTGCAACGCATAACAACAGACGGCCCGCATCTCATCGCGCGTCGGGATCCCTATCTCCTTCCATCGCTCACGCACCTTCAAAACATCCTCGGTCGACGCGACCTGAATGCCAAGATGAGAGAGCGCGCCGTCAGTGACGTTCAAGCGCTGATTGAGCGCAAAGTTAAGCGGCGGGTTTTCCAGATCGAACTTGGCGTAATCGGCGCGCACGCGCACCGGTTCCACGCCGAACATCCGCCGATAAAAATCGACGCTCCGTTGCACGTCGCGAACGTTGATGGCGATATGCGGCTTTAGCGTTTTGATCCCTTTCATCCTCACCTCTACGGGACGAATTCATATTCGTATAGGCGAATATTTGCATGTTATGTCGCCCTATCACATATGTCAAGCTGCATGTCAGATTTCCCCTCTTCTTGCGTGATATAATCGCGGCGTCATGACCGGAAACGAGTTTCGTTTGGAACGCCTGTTCCGCGCACTGGCTGATCGGACGCGCTTGCGGCTGCTCAATTTGATGGGCGACGCGGAGATCTGCGTCTGTTATCTAGTCGAAACGCTGCGCATGCCTCAACCCAAGATCTCGCGCCATCTGGCCTATTTGCGGCACGCCGGGATCGTCACCGCCCGACGCGAAGGGAAGTGGATCCACTACCGCATCGTCGAACCAGAAGATGCACGCACGGCGTGGATCTTGCGCGAAGTGCTCGCGTGTTTACGCACCGATCAGCAAATGGTGCGCGACCGCGCTCGTTTGTCTAAGCTCTGCGGCAAGTCTTTACGCGACGCCCCACGCCCCGTTCCGCTCACCGCGACGAGGCATTCGTCCGATCGAAGGGAGAAGCTTGCGCGTTAGCCAACCCTTCGCGCCTCGTGCTATGCTTCGCGCGAATTCGACTTCGGAGAACGGATCAGAATGAGGGCTGACGAAAGCTTTGGCGAGGAAGCGGCCTCTATCGAAAGGGAGCTAGAGCGCCTCGAAAGCGCACGGTTGATTGAACGCATCTGGGGCCGAGATGTCTCGTTGTGGAAACGAGAAGAATCTCATCAAAAGATCATTCGGAACGCGCTCGGTTGGCTCGACGTTGCGACCAAAATGCGCGCGCAAGTTGACGGATTGAGATCTTTTGCGCGCGAGGTTCGCGATGCCGGTTTTAACTACGTCATGCTTCTCGGCATGGGCGGATCGAGCCTTTGCCCGGAGGTCCTGCGCCGAACTTTCGGCCCGATCCAAGGGTGGCCCGAACTGCTCGTGCTCGATTCCACCGATCCCGACACGGTGGCGAGTTTCGCTGGCCGCATCGAACCGCAAAGGACGCTCTTCATCGTCTCGTCCAAATCCGGCACGACGATTGAACCGCTCTCCTTCTACAAGTTCTTCCACGAACAGGTGCGCGCTCGCTCCCCTCAAGCGACCGGCGACCATTTCATCGCCATCACCGATCCGGATACGCCGCTTGAACGCTTGGCGCGCGAGCGCGGCTTTCGCCGCATCTTCAGCAATCCGCCGGACATCGGCGGGCGATACTCTGCCCTTTCCTTTTTCGGTCTGGTTCCGGCAGCGCTCATGGGGCTCGATATCGCCGCAGCGCTTGAGCGCGCCGCGGCAGCGATGCGCGCTTGTGGGCCGGATCTTCCGGCACGTGAAAATCCGGCGGCGCGGCTCGGAACGGCAATGGCCGACTTCGCGCGTCGCGGGAAAGACAAGCTCACGCTCGTAACCGGTCCGGAAATCGCTTCGTTCGGTCTGTGGGTTGAACAACTGATCGCTGAAAGCACTGGCAAAGAGGGCGTTGGCATCGTGCCAATCGCCGGTGAGCCGCTGGGCGAGCCGGAAGTTTACGCCGATGACCGAATGTTCGTTGCCGTGCACGCCGAGGAGCTTGACGCTCGATCCGAACGCGCGCTTGAGGCGCTCGCTTCCCGCGGTCATCCGGTCATCCACCGTCGGCTAAAAGACGGGATGGACCTTTGGGCGGAGTTCTTCGTTTGGGAAATGGCGACGGCCGTGGCTGGCGCGCTGCTCGGCATCAATCCATTCGACCAACCCAACGTGCAAGAGAGCAAGGATCGCACTGCCATGCTGCTCGAACGCTTCGCCGCGCAAGGCAGTCTGCCGGACGAAAGGCCGCTGCTCGAAACGAGCGAAGCCTTCATCTACGGCGAAACATCGATCGAGGAAGACGATCTGTTCGCCCTCATTGGCGATCACTTCAAGCGCGCGCGCGCCGGGCGCGACTACATCGCGTTGCTGGTCTACCTCGAAGAGACGCAAGAGCACGATGCTTTGCTGCGCGACGTGCGCCGCAGCTTGCGCGACCGCTTGCGCGTGGCCACCACAGCCGGGTACGGTCCGCGCTATCTTCACTCCACCGGGCAGCTTCACAAAGGCGGGCCGGACACCGGACTGTTCCTGATTTTGACCGAGGAGGACCGCGTGGATCTTCCCATTCCAGGTGAAAAATACAGCTTCGGCGTGCTCGAAAAAGCGCAGGCGCTCGGCGACTTCGCGGCGCTGCTCGACCGCCGCCGCCGCGCGCTGCGCGTGCACGTACGCCAAGGGAGAGACGGTTTGCAGTTGCTGCTGGAAGCGGCGCGTTCTTTGAAGGCGGAGAGTTGAGAGCTCAACGAAAGGATGAAACGAACGGTGCGATAAAGCGGGCTTCGTGAGCTCATTCAAAGTGAGGCCGAAGAGAGATGACTAAACCGGCGGCAGAGATCGGCATCGTGGGATTAGGCGTGATGGGGTCCAACCTCGCTCTCAACATCGAGCGGCATGGACATGAAGTAGCAGCGTGGGAAAGAGACAAAGAACGCGCGCGCGCATTCGCTGCCCAAGAAGCGGCTGGCAAACGCATCGCCGTCTTTGAAGAGGCCGCGGAATTCGTCAGCGCGCTGCAACGCCCGCGTCGCATCCTCATGATGGTCAAGGCCGGGCCACCAGTTGACTGGACCATTGAGCAGTTCGTCCCCTTTTTGGAGCCGGGGGATATCCTGATCGATGGGGGCAACTCCTTCTTTCAAGATACGCGCCGGCGCGAGGCTGAACTGGCCAAACGCGGATTGCAATTCGTCGGGATGGGCGTCTCAGGCGGCGAGCGCGGAGCCTTGCACGGCCCGTCTTTGATGCCGGGCGGCCCGCGCCCAGCCTACGACGCGCTGCGCCACGTACTCGAAGAGATCGCTGCCAAAACCGAAGACGGCCCGTGCGTGACTTATGTCGGGCCGGATGGCGCCGGCCATTTCGTCAAGATGGTCCACAACGGCATCGAGTACGGCGTCATGCAACTGATCGCCGAAGCCTACGACCTCATGCGCCGCGCGCTTGGCATGGAAGCCGACGCAGTGGCGGAGACGTTCGCGCGCTGGAATCAAGGGCCGCTCCAATCTTTTCTGATCGAGATCACAGCGAAGATCTTTCGCGTCAAAGACCGTGAGACCGGACGACCCTTGGTCGAGCTAGTCCTCGATCGCGCCGAGCAAAAAGGGACCGGGAAATGGACCACACAAGTGGCGCTCGATCTTGGCGTAGCGACGCCGACGATCAATGCTGGAGTCGAAGCGCGGCTGGTGTCGAGTTTGAAGTCGGAGCGGCTTCGCGCCGCCAAGCTGTTGCCGGGCGAAACGCTCGCCGTTCCCGAAGGCGATCTGTTGTCCGATCTTCATGATGCGCTGCTCGCCGCCGAGATCTGCGCTTACGCGCAAGGGATGAACCTTATTCGCACGGCATCGGATGAATACGGCTGGGATGTGCGCTTGCGCGAGATCGCGCGCACATGGAAGGGCGGTTGCATTATTCGCGCGCGCTTGCTCGACCTGCTCAAGGGGGCCTACGAACGACATCCGCAGCTTGAGAACGTATTGCTCGACGAAGAGGTCGCGCGCACGATCGCGCCGTTGCAAAAGGCTTGGCGCCGCGTCGTCATCGCCAGCGCGGCGCGCGGCGTCTCATGTCCGGCGCTCGCTGCGAGTCTCGCCTATTTCGATGCCTATCGCACCGAACGCTTGCCGCAGAACTTGACGCAGGCGCAACGCGATCTGTTCGGCGCTCACACATACGAGCGAATCGATCATCCCGAACGAGGCCACATCCACACGGATTGGGAAGAAGAAGCGGAAAGAGCGGCGCGTTCGCGCGACGATTCGGGGCTAAACGATGACGACCGAAACACTGGTGAATCCTCTGCGTGAAGGGCTGAAGGTGGAACGCGCCGCCGGTCCGTGCGCCATCATCATCTTCGGCGCCTCAGGCGATCTTACGCGACGCAAACTGATCCCAGCTCTTTACCGTCTAGCACATCAGCGATTGCTCTCACCTCGCTTCGCCATCCTTGGCACGGCGCGCACAGAGATGAACGATGAGGAGTTTCGCTCGCGCATGCGCGAAGCAGCAGCGGAGAGCGCTGGCGAAGAGTTCGACGAACGGACGTGGCAAGATTTCGCCGCCGGGCTCTTCTATTTGACGACCGATCTCGCACAAGCCGACGCTTATGAACGACTACAATCGGTGCTACAACGCATCGAGAGAGAGCGCCACACCGAAGGCAATCGCCTATTCTACCTCGCCACGATCCCAGACATCTTCGCGCAGATCGTCGAACGTCTGGGCGAGCGAGGTCTCAGCGCGCAACTCGAAGGGCGTTGGACGCGCCTCATCGTCGAAAAGCCTTTCGGATACGATCTGGCGAGCGCGCGCGCTCTTAACGCGGCCATCGCGCGCCACTTCGGCGAAGAACAGATCTACCGAATCGATCATTACTTGGGCAAAGAGACGGTGCAGAACCTCTTTGTCCTGCGCTTTGCCAACAGCATCTTCGAGCCGCTCTGGAATCGCACGCACATAGATCACATCCAGATCACCAACGCCGAAACGCTCGGCGTCGAAGGGCGCGGCGGTTACTACGAACGGGCCGGAGCGCTGCGCGACATGATTCAAAGCCACGTGCTGCAAGTCGTTTCGTTGGTCGCCATGGAGCCGCCCGTCACCTTCGATGGCGACAACGTGCGCGATGAAAAGATGAAAGCGCTCGCCGCTGTGCGCCCGCTTCCGCGCGAGCGCATCCATGAATTCGCCGTGCGCGGGCAGTACGGTCCCGGCTCCGTGTTCGGACAAAGGGTCGTCGGCTACCGCGAAGAACCGGGCGTTGATCCACAGTCGAAGACGGAGACGTTCGCCGCCCTGAAACTTCACATCGACAACTGGCGCTGGGCCGGCGTGCCCTTCTATGTACGCTCAGGCAAGCGCCTTCCCAAACGCGTTACCGAAGTCGCCATCTACTTCAAAAAGGTTCCGCATGATATCTTCGTGCGCGATGGCGAAACGCCCCGTTCCAACCTGCTCGTCATACGCATTCAACCGAACGAAGGCGTCACCCTCCGGTTCAACGTCAAATTGCCCGGCCAAACGATGCGCATGCGTCCGGTCAATATGGACTTTCGCTACAGCGCCTCGTTCGGCTCGACTTTGCCGGAGGCTTACGAACGTTTGCTCCTCGATTGCATGCTGGGCGATGCGACGCTTTTTGCGCGTCGCGATATGATCGAACGTAGCTGGGAGATCATCACGCCAGTGCTCGAAGCGTGGGCGAGCGAGCAACCCGACTTCCCGAACTACGCGGCAGGGACGTGGGGTCCGCGCGAAGCCGACGAATTGCTTGAACGCGACGGGCGTCACTGGCGGAGGTTGTGAATGGTCTTGAAAGCGGAACAGCACGGATTGCGGCCGGTGAAATCCGGTTTCGGATTCGATGTCGCCGCCGCCGAGCGGGCATTGCGCGATCAGTGGGCTGCGCACGCCTCGTCGAGCGAGGAGGCGTTGCTGCGCGAACGCGCCCTCAACCTACTCGTCATCGTAGAGGGAGCGGACAGCCTTGAACGCGCGCAAGCAGCGCTCGAAGAACTGATGGTCTCTCATCCGTGTCGCGCCCTCTGCTTGGTCCTATTGCCAGATGCCCCAGCTCGCACGACGGAAACATACGTCGCAGCGCGCTGTGCGCTGGCACAAGGGAAAAGCGAAGCGGCAACTCGAAGACACTTATGCGGCGAGCAGATCGTGCTGGTCGCCAGCGCAGATGCGCAGCTCGAACTGATAAGTGCAGCCGCCGCGCTCGTCAGTTCCGACCTTCCGACCTTCGCTTGGTGGCGTGCCGAGCCATGTCTTGACGGGGAGTTTTTCGCCCGACTGAGCGAAATGTGTGACCGCATCATCCTCGATCTGGCGATGGCGCGCGATGCCAAGCGGCATCTACGCGCCATTGCGCGTCTCGTTCCAACGCTGGAAGAGACGGCCATCACCGATCTGGAGTGGACGCGCACGCTCGATTGGCGCGCCTCTTTGGCCGAATGCTACGACGTGGCGCACGGACGGGAGGCGATCCAATGCGCGCAGCACATAAAGATCACCTGCGTGCCGCGCCACAACATGAATTTGGTGCCGCAAGCCGCGCTTCTCGCTGGGTGGCTCATCAGCCGCCTTGAATGGCGCGTGGACGAGCAACAGCGGCAGATCCTCGCCCCGAGCGGCGCAGTGCGCTTTTCTTTCGATCGGCAACAAGAAACGGCGCGCGTTGAACCGGGAAGCTTGACGAGCATCGAGTTCGAAGCGGAAAGCGGCGCGAAGTTGAGCTTGCGGTTGACACCAGATGGCGAACATATCGAAACGGTGGCTTCTGAAAGCGTCATCGGACGCACCATCCGCTGCACCGATCGCAGCGAAACCTGTTTGCTCCAACGCGAGTTGACAGAGCTTGCGCGCGACGCCATCTACGAACGAGCGGTCGTTGCCACTAGTGCGATCTGCGATCTTTACTGAAGTGATCGAAGTTTACGAAGACCCCGACCGAGCAAGTCATCGCGTAGCGGAACTGATCGTCGCCACCGCGCAACAAGCGACGGCAGCGCGCGGTCGCTTCGACATCGCCCTTTCGGGCGGCGAAACTCCGCGCACGCTCTATTCGTTGCTCGCCACAGAGTTTCGCGCGCGCATCCCTTGGCACAAGACGCACGTCTTCTGGGTGGATGAAAGATGTGTGCCGCCCGATCACGTCGAAAGCAACTACCGCATGGTACGCGAAACGCTTCTCGATCACGTGCCCATCCCTCCAGCCAACATCCATCGGATGCGCGGCGAAGAAGAACCGGAGCGCGCCGCACGCGAGTACGAAAGCCTTCTGCGAGATCACTTCGGCGATGCGGCACCACGCTTTTCGTTCGTCTCGCTCGGCATGGGCGCCGACGGACACACAGCTTCGCTCTTCCCAGAATCCCCCGCCCTTGACGAAAAAGAGAGGTTGGTGGTTGCAGTCTACGTCGAGAAACTACGCGCCCATCGGTTGACGCTCACGCCGAAGGCGATCAACAGTGCCGCACGCATCGTCTTTCTAGTCTTCGGACGAGAGAAGGCCGAGGCGTTGAGGATCGCTTTCGACGAAACGAGCGATCCGCGCCGAGCGCCAACCAAGCTCATACGTCCGCACGCCGGCGAACTGCGCTGGATAGTCGACCGCGCTGCAATGCCCAACAACTCGTAGCGCCGCTTCAAAACAACAGGGGCGGAAGCTGCGCTCGGCTCTCAAAGCCAGCACGCCGCCAGCGTTTATGTGACCGTTTCGTCACTAAATGTAACAGTTCTGTCTTTTATCCACAGAAGCTCAAAATCATCGCCACAGTCGTCAAAAAAGCTTGCACGAATCGCCACACGCTAGCAACCCTGACCGCCTATACACGCAGGGCGGAGAGATGGAAGTGCAGAGGCGGCTAGCGTAAGGCTTCCGCTTCCGAAAGCAGGCTCCACGGGCGAGAAGCCCGCTTCATCAGCGAGCGACGCGCTGTGTCGCAAGCAGCCGCGCAAAGACGACCGAACTCGGGTCGGCGGCGCACTTCCTTTGTTGGCCGATCGTTCATTGGGAAGGTCGAAAGGGTTCTCTGTCGCCCTTGCGCAGCGGGCACGGCAGAGGCTGCGCGAAGCGCAAAGATGAAAACCGCTGACATATTGATCTTGGGCGCCGGGTGTGCCGGCACGCTGCTCGCTCACTACTTGGGGGAAGAAGGCTTCGACGGCGAAATAGCGTTGTGCGACGCGCGCACATCCTTTGACCATGAACAGCGATGGTGCTCCTGGAGCGACGACAGGGACGACCTCTCGCATCTTGCGACGCGCAAGTGGCGAAGCTGGCTGGTCGGTGACGCACAGAAAACAGTCATCAAGTCCTCGACGCGATACGTCTACAGGGAGATCTATGCCCCCAACTTCTTCGAGCACTTCCACACGGCTTGGAGGCACAAGAGGGGTGGGCAGATTCGTCTCTTCCGTGGCGAACGAGTCATCAAGGTCGAGCCGCAGAAAGATGGTGTATACGTTTCGACCGACAGGCGAAAGTGGCGCGCGCGCCTAGTCTTCGACGCCCGCCATCGCGCAAGCCCGCAGTCACAAACCGCCCCGACCAAAGCTCCGTTCAAGCAGGATTTCGTCGGGTGGGTCGTCCGATTGCCACAACCAGCTTTCGACCCGGCGACGGTGACGCTCATGGACTTTCAGCCTTCTTCTGCGGACTTCTTGCACTTCATCTACGTGCTTCCGTATTCGGCCAACTCCGCGTTGGTTGAAAGCACATGCTTCGCCTTGGGCGAGATCTCGCGCGAATTTCACGAAACGAGCCTGACGAACTACATTCGACGCAAATTCGGAAGGGATTTTGAGGTCGTGAGCGAAGAAGCTGGCCTCCTTCCGATGCATCCGATCAAGCCGCTTCAAATGAAGAACGTCCATGCAATCGGCGTCGCAGGCGGCTGCGCGCGCCCTTCCAGCGGATACGCCTTTCATCGCATTCAACGCCAAGCGCGTAGCATTGCTGAGGCCATCGTGCGTCGGAAGCCGATCCCTCAAAGAGTCTGGCCGATCAAGTACGGCCTTTTCGACGAACTCTTCCTTTGCACGCTGGCACGGAACTTTCAAGAAGCAGCGCGCTTCTTCGTTCAACTGTTTGAACGGACGGATGCCGACGCGCTGATCAGATTCATGCGCGATGAAAGCACGCTCGAAGATGATCTCAGCGTGATCGCGGCGCTTCCCAAAAGACCTTTCATTCGAACCCTTTTCGACAGGCTCGTAGATTCTTTGATCTCTATCGGCGATGTCGCACAAGAAAGTCCAACAAAAGCCAAGGTCTAGCGCGTTCGCCCCCCGCGCCTTGCCTCTCTTGCGATCAGCGGCGGCCAAGAGCGCTTTCTACGTGCCATGGGTGAGCCTCTGTGCCGCCCCGCTCTGCGACCTGCTTCTCGGCTCGAATGCGCACGCAGTCGGCGCGGCGTTGCTTTTGCTAAGCGCGCTCTTTTTCGGACTGCCGCACGGAGCAAGCGACTTGCAAGTGCTCAAACGGCTGCTGCCGAGAACGCGAACAAAGCGTGCACCGTTCATTTTGGCATCGGCCATCTATCTTTGCCTCGCTCTAGCGATGTTGGGTCTTTGGGCCATTTCGCCCCCCATCGCGCTGGTCCTCTTTCTCTCCGTATCGGCATGGCACTTCGGCGAAGGCGACGTCGTTTGGTCGCGCGAAGCGGAGAGGCTGTGGCCTTTTGAAGCCATTGGCCGCGGGTTGTTGATCATCATGGCGCCCATCTACTTTCATCCGGTCGAAGCGCGCTCCATTCTGCTTGGGTTGCTCGATGGAGCCGACGTCGCCCACGCGGGGCGAACGATCGCTGCGCTTCAATCACTGGCTGGACCGCTGCTGATCATCGCGCTCGGTCTTACTGCGGCGGGCAACGTTGCGAGCTTGCGTCACAAGGGTCTCGCCATAGCGCGCGGGCCTTTTGTGGTGCCGTCCAATCCTCAAGCGCTCAAATGGCTTGAGGTCGCGCTCTTGCTCCTCGCTTTCTGGGCGACCAGCCCGCTTCTAGCGTTGGCTTTTTACTTCGTCGGCGTCCACTCGTGGCGTCACATCTTGCGGCTGCAAGTTCGTTCGGGCGAATTCGCGGGCGCATGGCGCGCGGCTTGGCTCTTTCATCGCCGCTGGCTCGCTGCCACTGCCCTGACGTTGGCGATCTTTCTGCCGTTTCTCTGGCTCAAAGGCCGGGGCTGGCTCATGGAGCAGCCCGTTTCGGCCTACTTGATCTTGCTATCAGCGCTCGCTCTCCCTCATGCAGCGCTGATCGCTTGGGCCGAGAGCGACTCTCGGTCGCAGGATGAAACCGACGAGCAAGATCGCTCGCCACTTAGCAAGAAGGGGCGAAACGCGAACTTGCTTCAAACAACGGGCGCGAAGATCGTTTCTCGCGCCTGAGACAACGGGCGACCCACGGCCTCCCGCGTCGGTCGCCGTGCAAGCGGGTAGCGTACACAGCTCATCCCTAGGAGGTTATGAAGATGCAACTCCCAAGCTTGACGATGACTGAATACAGCATCGTGTTCAACATCTTGTCCTTCACGATCGCGACCATGGGGGCGGCAGCGCTCTTCTTCTTCCTCGCCGCCCAAACGGTCGAACCGCGTTACAGACTCGGCGTTTACATCTCCGGTCTGGTAGTCGCCATCGCCTGCTACCACTACGTCCAGATCTTTCTCAGCTGGAATGGGGCATATACGCTGCAAGCCGGAGCCTATGTGCCGACCGGCAAGCCTTTCAATCCGGCGTACCGCTACGTGGACTGGCTTTTAACGGTCCCGTTGCTACTGACCGAACTGGTCGCAGTGCTGAACTTGCCGCGCAACGTCGGGCGTCCGCTGCAAGTGAAGTTGATCGTCGCCGCGGTCCTGATGATCGTCCTCGGTTATCCAGGCGAGATCGCAACAGCAGCCAGCACGAAATGGTTGTGGTGGGCGGTGGCGATGGTTCCTTTCCTGTTCATCGTTTACACGCTCTTCGCTCAACTGAGCGCGGCGGTCGCAAGACAACCTGAACGAGTCAAGGATCTCGTCGCTGGTGCACGCTGGCTGACGATCATCTCGTGGAGTTTCTATCCGATCGCCTACTTAGCTCCGGTAGCCGGGCTATCCGGCTCAACTAGCGAAGTGGTCTTACAGATCGGGTATAGCATCGCCGACATCGTCTCAAAGGCGGGACTCGGCTTATACATCTACGGTATTGCCCGAGCCAAGAGCGACATCGCTGAACCCGCTGTGTCGCCAGCGTAGCTGTAGCGCGCAAACGGATCGAGATGAGAGACGGGTCGTAAACCGACTGGCCGCAAACGAAGTCAACAAAGAACCGAGGGCGAGACGGACTCGTCCCGCCCTCGATTCACACGATTGCTGCCGAAGCGAGAGGTCACCTCGGAGCGCTGGCGCGGATGGTCATTTCGGTGCCGCTCATCAACTCCAGATGTTCGCGCCCTTGAACGTAAACCGAACCGGCACCGGCACCAGCGCCGAGAATCGCGCCGATGGCCGCCCCTTTGCCGCCCCCAGCGATCGCGCCGATGATCGCGCCGACGGCAGTGCCGATCGCTGCGCGCTCAACGGTGCGTTGCGTTTGGCTGTCTTTCTCTTTGACGGCCCCTTCGTTATCGACCTGCACCTCTTCTTGGCCTACGGGGCGAATCCTCTCGATGATCCCCGCAAACCGGTAAGTGCGCCCATCACGCAGCCTTATACGCTCGAAGTTGAGCGTCATCTCAGCGCGCCCGGTAATGCGTCCCGGAGGATTCACGCGCGACACATAACCTTCAATCACGGCCTCGCGGTAGGTCGCAGGCTCACGCACGGTCATCGTAAAGCGGTCGCCTTCGCGCGTCTGCTGGGTTGAAAGGTTTGTGTTGAGCGTGGCGACAATGGTCGTTCCGTCCGGGATGACGAAACCGCTCGACGTGTCTCCGCCGGTGTAAACCGGCGTGCTCTGTGGCCCTTGATAGACGTTCCACTGAGCGACGTTCGACGTGCGATCGTAGATGCTTTCAAGCGTCAGATACTGATTCAACCGACTTGAGTATATGCGCCGCACGACGCGCAACTGTTCGCCGTTGCCGAGCGGATCGAAGACGACGTTGAAGTTGTTTTCGCGCTCACCGGCAGAGTTGATCTCTAAGCGGTCGCCGTTGAAGCCTGCCCGTAAGCGCACGAGGCTGCCGTCATCAGCGCGCTCCGTACGCTCGACGCCATCGGCCTCAAACGTCACCTGTGGCGAGCGCGTCGAAGCGATCGTCACGGTGCGACCACGCCGCTCGATGGCCAGTCTCTCGGGCGGATCGAGACGCGCGAGAAGTTCATTGTAAACCAACTGCCGCTCGCTGGCGGATAACCGACGAGTAGCTTGATCAACGACGCTTCGCGGGTTTTGGCTGCGTGCTGCATCGAGCTGGTAAGTCCCCGTCAGCGTCGCGTCGGCACCGACGTTGCCGGAACCAGGGCTCGCACCAGCATAAACGTCCCAGCGCCAACGAATCCCGTAAGCGCGAGCCAGTTGGTCAAGCTCTGCGCGCAAACTCCGCCAGTCGCCTTCGGCGCGCACGCCGAGGCGATTACGCCGCATGAAAGCGTCGATGCGCGCTGCGCGATCGAGCACTGTCTCCGCATCGGCCCGCGTCGAAGTGCGGTTCTCGAAACGCTCGCGCAACCGCACTACCGAGTCCTCGAAATCTCGAACGAAGCCGTTGATCTCGTTCTCTGTCGAGGTGCCGTTCAATCGGTTACGGTTTAGCGCTTCATCGAGGCTGCCGCGGAACCGATCCGCGCTCGCCTCGATGCGTCGCAACAGTTGCCTCATTTGCGCGTCGGTCAGGCGGTATGCGCGGCGTCCCTGCGCCAACGCTGGTGAAAAACTCAACAAGGTCAACGCCAAGATCATGGCGATCGAGGCGTACTGTCTGGCTACGCTCGTCATCTTCCCCTCCGATAGTCCTGATTTAGTACTGAACTCGCCCTTGTGCGTCACAAAAGCGTGAGGTGGCAATCCTTGTGCCACAGATGCGGCGCGCTCCGAAACGAAACGAACGCGCGTCGTGTGATGCCCCCTTTGAGCGGAATTTAACCTTGTACAAGCCGGAGGAAACGCCGATTTCGGGCAGCCAGCGTCGCAAATGGTCAAACGCAAAGGGAGCAGGCAGCGAGTTTTCAGCACCAGACCGGATATGGCCAGCGCTCAAGCTGCGCAATGTTCGGTCGTCAGCGTAAGGCTCTGTCGCAAACCTGCGTTCCCGCTCAAAGAAGTTAGCCGCTTGCGGAAGCGGCATAAAAAGGGAATCTATCGCCAACCTGCGTTCTCGCTCAAAGCCCTCTTGCCGGAAGGAGCTTCGCGGTTTCGTGCGTGGCCTTTCCTGAAAAGGACGAAGCAGCTTGAACGATAAACATAGAGGGTCTTACGGGTTCAAACGCTGCATGGTCACCGTAACGATCGGCTCATCGCCAGCCGTGCGACTGTAGGAGACCCAATAGCCAGCCTTCGGATAACGAATCATTAGATGCGCCGAACCATCGGCCCGCGCTTGTACTTCTCTTCCGAGCACCGCTTTGGCCGATGGTGCATTGCTGTTGCGCCCCGTGTAGATGACGGCGACGGCCATGACCTTTTTGGCATCGTCGTAGTAGATCTGCGCCATTTCGTTGTCGGAGAACTGGTACAGATCCAAACGATCGCTCTTCTCCTTTGGATCGCCTAGCTTCTGGCGCACTTCGCTGGCGTTCATGCCGATCTTCACGCCGCGATATTCACGGAGCACCGGGTCTTCGGACTGCCTCTCCTCAAAAGAGCTGGCAGCGCCTTGAGCTTGAGCGACGACCGCGCACGACAGAGCGACGAGCAGAGCCGGTAACAGATGGCCGATGGCGGATAGCTTGTAGATGCGTGACATCGTTCAGCCTCCTTGCATCTGGATTGTCGGTGATTTAACCCGGCTTGACTGCTTTATATTTTACCCCGCTGCTCTCGTTGAGAACAAGGTTTTTCTTCGGTTTACCGGGTGACGGTGAATCGTGTCGCCCGGTTGACTAGCGCCTTCGCTCCGCACGCAAGCGTCGCTGTACACCGCGGAGGGGCTGCGTCGAACCGCAGTGCTACTTTCGTCGTCGCTCGTGCTATTCTTCGGTGCGCGTTCATCTGCAGGAAGGAGGAATTCATGGGCGACGAAAAGGATCAAGCCGTCGTGCGCGCAGTGGGCGATGGGTTTTTCATCGGCGTCACGCCGAGCGGTCACGCGCAAGTGCTCGATGCAAATAGCGCGCGCCGCGCCGCCGCTTCGCCGATGGAACTGCTGTTGCTTGCGCTCGGCGCTTGTACGGCGGTAGATGTGGCAGAAATACTCCGCAAAAAGCGCGAGCGTGTGAGCAGCTATCGCGTCGAGGTTCGCGGCACAAGGCGCGACGAACATCCGCGCCATTACGTTCGCATGGAAGTGCGCCACTGTATACGTGGGCAGAACGTTTCGCCCCGCGCGGTGGAACAGGCCATCGAACTATCCGAAGAGAAATATTGCAGCGTCGCCGCGACGCTTCGTCCGACGGTGGAAATCGTCTCCTCCTACGAAATCGAAGAAGAGATAAGCGGCGACGCCTAGTCGCACGGCTGAACCGAAACCTATAGACACGAGACGGTCAAGGGGGAGCGCGGGCCGTTTGCGCAAACGCCGTCTGTCAAGATCCAGCGCTTCTGCTACAATGGCCTTCCCGCAAGGGGAGATCAAATTTTGAAGCGAGGAGGAACCTTGATCAATGGCCGGTCAAGTACCCCAGCCTAAAGGCGGGGGCTTGCCGGAGTAGCGGCTT
>NZ_PSLQ01000121.1:0-2194 GCF_040289685.1 Pyrinomonas sp. | reverse complement strand
TAGTTGCAAGTTGAAGTGAGCGGTCGTGAGCACCTATCATGCTGCTCGCAGATGTTCCCGAATGGATTCGGGGAAGGACGTCACAATCTTTCCTGCGTTCCGCGCGTTTGTGGCGATGGCGAAATCGCGCAGCCCATCAACTGCCTGCAATTGCTCTTCCTCGTGCACGAAGACCGTTTCCTCTTGACTTCGACCTACCACGTCTTCGAGGTGTTCATGCCGCACATGAAAGCGCAAGCCGCGCACGCTCTTTTCGACGCCATCTGTTTCGTACACGCGCAACGGGCGACCGGCCCAGTTTTGGCGGCTTTTGGGCTCGGCTTCGCTCACGGACAAGCGGTTGACGTGACGAACTGCGGTCCTGTGGGAAGTGCGGCAGCGAAATCGCTGTGCCAGAAGGCATCACGTGTAGGACACGCAGTCACAGGCAAAGCCACGAGGCATCAGAGGAGAGCTTGGCGCCGAGAAACGCGACGACGGCATCTTGCGGGCGCGCTCGCGTGACGGCGACGAGGAGGAAGCTTGAGCGGTCGCGCGACGCGCGGGGAATTCAAGCTTGCGTGCGCGAAAAGATGTTTTCGGGTGAGGGGGCGATGATCGACGAAGCACAGAGGCTGCTCGAACCCATCAAGCGATTGCACGAGCGATTGCGTGAGCGCATCGTCGCCGAATGCGAGCGCGTGGCCCTTGAAGAGTTGTCGCGCGTCGTCGCCGATGAGGTTGCGGGCGATACGATCTACGCGATCGATCGCGTCGGTGAAGAGGCGCTCATCTGTGGCTTTTCGGAGATCGCGCGCGACGCGCCGCTGGTGCTCATCGCCGAAGGGATCGGGGGCGGAGCGGTCGTGTTGCCTTCGGGAGCGCGCGAAGAAGAAGCGGTGTGGCGCATCATCGTTGATCCCGTGGATGGAACGCGATCGCTCATGTATCAGAAGCGTAGCGCGTGGGTGCTGACGGGCGTTGCGCCCAACCGCGGCGCACAGACCTCTCTGCGCGACATCGTGCTCGCGGTGCAGACCGAGATCCCGACGCTCAAACAGCATCTGGGCGACGTGCTCTGGGCGGTGCGCGGGCGCGGCGCGCAGGCCGAACGATGGAACCGTTTGACGGGCGAACGCACGCCGTTGCGTTTGCAGCCATCGCGTGCGACGACGATCCGGCACGGCTATGCGTACGTGGCGCGATTCTTTCCGGGAGCGCGCGACGAGTTGGCGGCGATCGATGAAGAGATCGTGCGCGAGGCGCTCGGCCCGGTCCAGCCCGGCAAAGCGCACTGCTTCGAGGACCAGTATCCTTCGACGGGCGGACAGCTCTACGAACTCGTGATGGGACATGATCGGTTCATCGCCGATCTCCGCCCGCTGATGGCGCGTCGACTGCGCGCGCGGGGGCTGCTGCTCGGCATCTGCTGCCACCCATATGATCTGTGCACGGAGTTGATCGCGCGTGAAGCCGGGGCGATCATCACCGGCCCAGATGGATGCGCACTCGATGCGCCGCTCACGGTCGAAGCGGATGTCGCTTGGGTCGGCTACGCGAACGCAGCGATCCGCGCCGAGATCGAACCGCTACTTCAGCGCGCTTTGGCGCGTCGCGGGCTGTTGGAGAAAGGATAGCGGTCGGCGAGATCGGACGGGCCGAGTGCGCGAAGATGTTGGAGAAGCGCAGGTGACGGAGATGCTTCGATACGAGTTGATCGAGGACAAGACGCGCGACGATCTATTGATGTTCATCGCGGCGCTCGAAGGAGTTCAAGCGTTGCGACCCGAGACGCTCAAGCTGCAAGACACCTTGGTTGATGTTCATCGCGGCGCTCGAAGGAGTTCGAGCGTTGCGACGGCCCACTGTTCACGGCAGACGAGCAGATCGTGGTCGCGCGCGCACCCGGACGGCTCGACGTGATGGGCGGAATCGCCGACTACTCCGGTGCGCTCGTGTTGGAGCTGCCCGTTCGAGAAGCGACTTTTGTCGCCGTTGCGGCGCGACGACGCGCAGTCGTGGCGCATCGTGAGCGTGCGTTCGGAAGGGGTGCGGTCAGAAGCCACGATCCCTTTGACCGCGCTTGTGCGCGATGGCGAACCGGTAGATTACGAAGCGGCGCGCGCCCTCGCCCTCTTTTCGCGTTCGCCCGAGGAGCATGCTTATAGAAAAGAGGGGGTGTGGGGGAGCTATAAAACCCATCCCCTTCAGGGGT
>NZ_PSLQ01000122.1:0-21196 GCF_040289685.1 Pyrinomonas sp. | reverse complement strand
CCCCGCCGCCCGGCACCGCCGCAGCTGCGCCGCGCGCGCTCGTCCCGTCAACGGCCAACAGGCGCGCCTGCTCCACCGTCCAGCGCCCGCCCGTGCGCCGTGCGCGCACGCCGCTGATCACCTCTTCCAGATGCGTCGCTTCGGCGTCGAAGATATATATCTCGGGTGCCGTTAGCGCGCCGTCGCGGTACTCTTCGTATGAGTAGAGGCGGCGCGTGTCGAACGAGGCGAGCCACTGTCGCCCGCTTGGTTGGGCTGCGCGTGCCACGCCCCGCAGTTCCGCGCGCAGCGCGTCCTGCCGTCGGTTAGCGCGTGGCAAAGGCCCTTCCTGCACGCTCCAGATCAAATAGCCGAGCAGCGCTGCCCAAACGAGCGCTGGCAACGCCAACCTGTAGGTGCTTTGTCCTGCAGACCACCACGCCACCGCCTCGCTGCGCCGCGCCATTAGGCCGTAGGTGACCATAGCTGCCACCAACGCCGCCAGCGGCGCCATAGCGTGGGCTGCAAACGGCCATAGGTATATGAGGTACTCGGCGAGCGTCCGCCATTGGTTGCGTCCGACGAAGCGCCACATCTCGAAAAGCGTGAAGATGAGGAACAGCCCCGTCAAAGCGGCCAGCGACACGGCAAAACCAACGACGAGCGCACGTGCCACTTCGCGATCCAAGAGTCCAAGCGCTCGCCGTCGACCGCTGCTGCGCCAAGGTCTCCACTCCGATGTGGAGAGGCCCCATCGCCATTGGCGACCTTCGCGGGCGATCAGCGCCAGCGCAAACGCCGCCGCAAGCGCCGTTGCCAGCCACCCGCCCACCAGCGGCGGAAGCTTACCTGTGCGCCCGAGTTGCTCGCCCGCCAGCGTCACGAGGTAATAAGGGAGCATCACGGCAAAGGCCAGTGCCACGCCAGCACCACGGCCGCCCCGCCGCACACGCCCGCCTAAACCTGCGCCGAGCAGGGCGAAGATGAGCGGCGCTGCGCCGAGCGCGAGCCTTTGGTGAAGCAGCGTCGCTGCCGCGCGCGCCTCAGCTCCTTGACTAGCGGCCCGCAGCAGCTCTCCGCCCGACATCTCGTTGAGCGATGGCTGCCTTTCAGACAGCGCCCGCAGCCAGTTGGCGCGCCCTGTCTCCAAGCGGACGCGTAGCTGTGCCGAGCGTTCCACTGTCAGCTCCTTTTCCTCCTCTTCCCTCGGCAGCGTCACGACCATCGCGTCGGCGAGGACCAGTTCCGCCTCTTCGCCTGACAGATCCAATCGTCCGCTGCGCGCCGTCACCAGCCTCACCGTCCCGTCGCGCTCCTGCGAGCGTATAAAGACGCGCCCCCAACGCCCAGCCTCGCCATCGCGCACGTATATGACCTTGCCGGGCAGATCTGTGTTAAACGAACGCGGTTGTGCTGGCGTCTCGGCCGCTCTGAGCGCGGCCAGCGCTACTGTACGGCGCAGCCTCTGTGCGGCAGCCGGTGCCGCTTCAAGTCCGACGTAAAGCGTCGCTGCTGCTAGCAGCGCACCTAGGACGAGCACTGGTGTCGTTGTGTGCCATGCGCTCATGCCAGCGGCGCGCATGGCCGTCAGCTCGCCGTCGCTTGCCATGCGCGCAAAGCCGATCAAAGTCCCAACGAGTGCCCCGGTCGGAAGCGTGAAGAGCAGAACGCTCGGTAACATCTGCCAGATGACTGAGCTGGCAACTGGTCCCGCCCCTGTGTCGGCGATGCGGCCAAACTGCTGACCGAGCAATGCCCCTGTTAGCAGCAGCGTCGCCAGCCCTGTGTAAGGGAGTACGGCTGCTAGAACGTAACGTCTGCTGAGACTCATCATTGGGTCTTCCCTCTTCTGTGGCTGGCGTGCGGTGCGCTAAGCTGTCCGCGCCGCTTTCTGTTTGTTCTTTGAAGGCTTTGTTGCAGTCTGTCCGTGGCTGGCGAAGGCGGAAAATTTCAGCGAACGAGCCCCACATCCTTTCTTTCAGGAAGTGAGCCTCTTCACTTTTCACGAGCGAGTGCCAGCGCTTCTGCTGTCAGCGGTGCTACTTGTTTTGCTGTGGCCTGTTCGATCCACTCCGTCGGTCCGAGCCGTGTGGCCAGCAAGAGCGCGCGCTGCGTTTCGCGGTCGAGCGCTGTCCCCGTTCCGCAACTTTTGCAGATCAAGCGCCCTCGTGACCAACGCGCTCCTTCACCAAGAGCTTGCCCGCACACGGCGCATCGCTCAACGTCCGGCCAAAAGCCGCACAGCTTGAGCAGCCATACCTCAAAGTAGCGCTCGGTCTCCGCCCACTTGCTCGGTCTCTTCTCTAACGTTTCGAGCGATGCTCGCAGCAGCCGAAAAACCCTTTCGTCCACTTGTCCGGGCGGCACGAATTCCATTGCCAGCGCGCACATGCGTTCGCCCGTCTCCCAAGCGTTTGGGTGGCTGGCCAGCGCGAAATGGGACCGCGTGATCTCGGCCCGCTTGATCGTCGCCAGTTCGCGCCCTTCTTTCTCAAAGTAGGCTAGTTCGACCTCTGTCAGCGGCTCAAACGCGGCTCCGAAGCGGCTGCGCAAGCGGCGCGCGCCACGCGCCACGCCACGCACAAGGCCGCGGTCGCGCGTCAGCACCACCACGATCTTATCTGCGTCGGCCAACTTGTAGGTTCGTAGCACAATCGCTTCTGTTTCTACCGTTCCCATACCGCTTCTTCGCGTTTGCCCGCTCAGCGAGTCTTACTCGCCGTTTCGATTTGATCCTTCGCGCCGCTGGGCGCGGCTTTTTATGGCTTTTTCTGCCTGCTTTGGTTGCTCCGCTCTGTTTTTCGCTTTTGATTTTCGCCTATTTTGTTCCTCGCACGTGCGCTATAGCGTTTTATTTATAATATGTGATGCGCTTAACTTTTTGACTTTTTGATGCATTTCGTTATCGGACGCGCGCTTACGGGATCCAGTAGAGCAACCAAGCTAAACCCAGTCCTACCCCGACGAACTCCACAAAAACGCGCAATCCGTACCGCCACTGCTCGCTCGTCGTCGCGCGCCCTATCACGCCAAAGACCAAGCTCACGCACGCGGCCAACAGAACCATCGCCAAAAAATGGATCATGCCTTCCTCCCAACTCCTAAATCAAACGCGTCGAGCATCACAAGATAGTTGAGCAATCCTCCAACCATCAAAAACGCGTTCCCGTACTCATAGGTCGACAGCTCCGCCCGATCCACAAAACCTATGCCGGTTGCCCACCCTAAGACATACAGCGCGCCCATCCCTAGATCAAACAGGCCATACACGCGCTCCAATGCGTTGCTCGCTCCGTCATTGAGCGGATCAAATAGACGCCCGCCAAATCCCCATACGCCAATCACAAACATCGCCCATACGACGCCGCCAAGCAACAGACCACGCCCCCAACGCCCCTGCCATACGTGCCCCGCACCAGGCACAAGCCACGCCAAAAAGCCGCTCAACCAAGCCCCGCTGCGCCCTTCTTCTATCTCTGCCATGTACGCTCCTCTACTTCAGTTCAGACTTCAGCATCCCTCTTGTTATCGGACGCATCAACGCCCCTCGTACCCACGCCTTGTCAACACACGATATCCGCCAGGCACCACCAACACACGCACCTCGTGCCAACCGCGCGCGCGCGGCTGCGGCTTGTATGTCAAGATGTACTGCGTTCGCAGCTCCTCGGCTATCGCCCCATAAGCCTGCTCCAAATCGTCGTCGCCTAAAGGGTAGATCGTCCGCCCGCCCGTCTCCATCGCCACGCGCTCCAAAAACGCCTCCGCCCCGCTGACCACTCGCTCAGCCCCCGGCGCCAAACGATACTCGCGCCGCAAACGCTCCGTCAAACTGATCACATATACCGCCGCTTCAACCTGCCGAAGAGCCGCCAACGCCTCGTCAGCCCGCGTCCCGCTTACGGTGTCTATGCCGTCCGTCAGCAAGATCACCACGCGCCTTCCCTCCACGCGCGGCAACAGATCCAACGCCACACGACGCAATCCGTCATACAACGTCGTCCTCTCACCAGGCCTGTACCGCCAAGCAATGGCTTGCTCGACCGCCGCCCGATCCTGCGTCCATTCTTGTATCACCTCGACCCGATCGGCAAACTGCACTACCGCCACGCGATCCTCGATGCTCAACCCCTGAACGAAACGGCGCGCCGCCGCGCGAATAAACCGCATCTGGCTGAAGACGCTCCCCGATGCATCGAGCAGCAACACGATGTTGGCTGGCACGCGGCGCCGATTGAAACTCGTGATCTGCTGTCGCACGCCGTTGTCGTAAACCAAAAAGTCCTCCTCTTCCAACCCGACCACAGGACGCCCAGCTTCGTCCAGCACCGAAATCGGCAGCAAAACCTCCTCGGTCCGTACGCGCACCACGTCCTCATCATCCACGGTCGCCGCCGCGCGCCGTCCGCTCTGCCCCGTCGCCGCTGCCGCAAACGCCACGACCAGCACCCAAGCGGCGATCAGTTTCGCATAATTATGCAACAACATCATGCAACGATCCGCCCCCTTAAACCACACTCCTAGTAGAGCCGCCAGCGCCCGTCGCGCACCAACGGCCTCGACCGAAAACGATGACATCCGCAACCCCTAGTAGAGCAGCCAACGCCCCCGCTCCGCTGCAAAGCCCGCCGTCGCGCTCCTCCACCGCGCCACTAGCTCTTCGATGCTCGCTCCACGCTCCAGTGCTTCCCGCACCCACGTCGTCCCAGTGATGACGTCGAATGGATTACGCTCGTGCTCGTACTCGTATGGCGGCTCGCGCCAACGGAACTGCTCGCCATACATCGCCCGTACCTCGCGCACCACCGCCAACCCAACCTCCACCGGACGAAAACCTTCCCGCTTTGTCACGTGTATCTGTACGCCGCCGCAAACCCGCCCAGCATGCTTCTGAAAAGTCGGTTTGAAGTAACAGGCCCGAAAACGTACCCCCTCGAAACCGTACCCCTCCAACCGCCGCGCCAGGCGCGCCGCCTCCACATATGGCGCCCCGACCAACTCGAACGGGCGCGTCGTCCCGCGCCCCTCGGACATCTCCGTCCCCTCCAAATGAACCGTCCCCGAAAACACGGTCGCCGTCTCCAGCGTCGGCATGTTGGGTGATGGCATCACCCATGGAACGTCCGTTTGATCGAACCACACCTCGCGCCCCCACCCGCACATCGGCACGACCTCTAAGTCGCATCCGATCTCCTCGTTGAACATCAGCGCCAATTCGCCCACCGTCATCCCATGCCGCGTCGGCAACGGGTACTGCCCGACGAAAGACTCGTGCCCGCGCTCCAACATGTTCCCTTCAACCGCTACTCCGCCAATGGGATTGGGCCGGTCGCACACGATCACTCCCTTGCCGTACCGCCGCGCTGCCCTCAGGCAGTTCATCATCGTGTAGATGAACGTGTATATCCGACACCCAACGTCCTGCAAATCCACCACCAACACATCCACCTCGCTGAGCATCTCCGCCGTCGGCTCGCGCACCTCGCTGTAGAGCGAATAGACGGGTACGCCCGTCTCTTTGTCCACCCCGTGCGGCGTCTCGATCATGTTGTCTTGCTCGGTTCCGCGTATGCCGTGCTGTGGCCCAAACAGCGCCGTCAAACGCCATCCGCGCTCCTCTTTGAAAAGATCAGCTACGTGCCGCAGCTCGTGGTCCACCGAGGCCTGGTTGCAAACCAGACCAACCCGCGCCCCGCGCAAAAGATGCGCGCGCTCCTCCAACAACCGCTCCACGCCCAAAACCGTTCGCCGCCGTCTACTCATCACCTCCTCCGCTCCGAACGCAAACCGCTACCTCACTCTTCGCGCCGCCTCGTCACCCCTTTCTCCCTCTGGCCCGCCGCAAGGGGCGCGCACCCACCCGTCTCTCCGCCCAACCAAGACCGAACCACACCTCAACTTCTCAGGCTTTGACAAAACGCGCCAACTCCCGGCGCGCGCCTTTTATCCTCGCCAATATCCTTGCGAAAAAGTCAAACCTTCTTGCAAGCCTCGACGAAACGCGCAAACAGCGCCCGCGCCAAACGATCGTGTGCCCACCCTACCTCCGGATGCCATTGTACGCCGACAGCAAAACGCTCCCCCCGTTCTTCTATCCCCTCAATCGTGCCATCCTCCGCCCACGCCGTCGCGCGCAGCCCCGTGCCTAAACGATCCACCGCTTGGTGGTGGTGGCTGTTGACCATCAACTCCTCTGCCCCGGCCAGCTCCGCCAACAAGCTCCCGCGCGCAAACCTCACCTTGTGCCAACGCTCGCCGCGCGGCAGGCGCTGCTCGTGCTCCATCGCCCCGCTGCGCTCACGCCCAAGATCCTGAATCAACGTCCCGCCGCGAAAGACGTTCCATGCCTGCATCCCGTAGCAGATCGCCAACAACGGCAAACCCCGCCGCTCCGCCTCGCGCAAAACCATCATCTCGACGCGGTCGCGTAGCTCATCTACCGCGCCTAACCCCGCGCGCCTCTCCTGCCCGTATAGTCGCGGATCCACGTCCGAAGCGCTCCCAGGCAACAACACGCCTGCCGCCATCTCCATCGCCGCGCAGATGTACTCCGGTTCCGGCACCAGCGCCAAATGCACGGGCGCGCCCCCAGCCGCCACCAACGCCGCTGCATAGTCGCGCGCCAAATACCCGACGTCGCGCTCCGGATCGCAACGCATCGTGAGCAGAATCAACGGCCGCATAGCGTCGCTCAAAACCATCTAGCTTCCAGCAAATCGCGTAACAAACCCCGATCTAAAGCGGCTAATCCCCAGCCGCTAAGGCGTCCCCTATCCTCGCAATAAAAGACCTGAAAAGTCTCGGGACGTTGAAGCGCGCAAAAACACGCGCCGACCGCAGCCTCTGGTCCAGCCGCGCAAACCACCAGCCGACCGCAACCTCTGGTCCAGCCGCGCAAACCGCCAGCCGCTCGCCGCCGCCTAGTCTAAGCCCTCTGCTCCCAGATCTCCAAGACCTCGCCTCAGACCTAACGCCAACCTCAGGGACCACACGCCACAAAATCCTATGCCGGGTGAGATCCTCCAAAACTCGCCTCAAATCCAACATCGCCGCCGAAACACTTTTGAGATACCGCTAAAACGAAGATCGTTGCCATACCAAAAGAGCAAACCAAGATCAAACGTCGCCACAAAACTCGCAAGCAAGCACCGTAGCTCTGCCCAACGGCCAAAGATTGGCGTTGTCTCAAACCTCACCACAAAACGCGCAAGCACCGCCCCCACAGCAAGCAGGATGGACACCTAGACAACTCGCTTTTGCATGCGTGCTTTGTGAGCGACCGAGGCAACTTGCCCCGCGCGCCATCGCGCGTGGCGGGGCCATCCATCAGCGCAAAGTGAGTTGGGCGACCGAGGCGAGCATGCCGCGCTCCTCGTGCATGGCGAGCTTGCGCGCCCGCCGCAAAAACCCGCGCGCCCCTCCAGCGCTTGACTTGCCTTCGCGCGCCTCTCTATAGTGATTCTTTTGCGAAAGATGATGTTTCGTCGCACAACCGTGCTCCTCGTGCGCCGCGCTGAGCGCACGGCCATGGCCGCCGATGGACAAGTCACCATGGGCGACACCGTCATGAAAGCGCGCGCGCGCAAAGTGCGTCGCCTCTACAACGACCGTATCTTGGCCGGTTTCGCTGGTTCCAGCGCTGATGCCTTCGCGTTGCTGACCCGCTTCGAAGGCAAGCTCGAACAGTACCACGGCAACCTCGAACGGGCCGCCATCGAACTGGCCAAAGAGTGGCGCACCGATCGTGCCCTGCGCCACCTCGAAGCATTGCTCATCGTCGCCGACCAGCGCAGCTCCTTCGTGCTCTCCGGCACCGGCGATGTCATCGCCCCGGATGAGCCCGATGGCGCCCTCGCCATCGGCTCGGGCGGCCCCTACGCCCTCGCCGCCGCGCGCGCCCTGCTGGCCCATACAGATCTCGACGCGCGCCGCATCGCCGAAGAAGCCCTGCGCATCGCCGGCACGATCTGCATCTACTCGAACCAGAACATCGTCGTCGAAGAGCTCTAGACGCATGCACCTAAACGACGAAACGCCATCGTAGATTTTAACCCCAAGGGAGAACGCCTTCGACACCGCATCATGGTCATCTATCTGTCAGGGGAAACCGCCGACGAAGCGCGCCTCGATGAAATGACCCCGCGCCAAATCGTCGCTGAGCTCGATCGCCACGTCGTCGGCCAAACGGCCGCTAAACGCGCCGTCGCCATCGCGCTGCGTAATCGCATACGCCGCCAAAAACTCCCGCCCGATCTGGCCGCCGATGTCATGCCCAAAAACATCATCATGATCGGCTCGACCGGCGTCGGCAAAACCGAAATCGCCCGTCGCTTGGCCCGCCTGTCAAACTCGCCCTTTCTCAAGGTCGAAGCCTCGAAATTCACCGAGGTCGGCTACGTCGGCCGCGACGTCGAAAGCATGATCCGCGACCTGACCGAAATCGCCGTCGATATGGTCCGCGCCGAACGCGCCGCGGAGATCGCCGATCGCGCCCGTCAAAACGCCGAGGAGCGCATCCTCGATCTGCTCCTGCCCCAACCCAAAGCCGGCTTCGGGTTCGACGCTGACCAGACAGACCCCGATGAGCACTTCGCCCGCACGCGCGAAAAGCTTCGCGAACAGCTGCGCGCCGGACGCCTCAACGCCCGCCTCGTCGAACTCGACGTCCAAGATAAGTTCTTCCCCATGATCGAGGTCGCCGGTCCGCAAGGCATCGAAGAGATGGGCATCAATATGAAAGACCTGCTCGGCAACCTCTTCCAAGGACGTACCAAACGGCGCAAAATGCGCGTCGATGAAGCCCTCGAATACCTCATCCAAGAAGAAGAAGAACGCCTCATCGACATGGATGCCGTCGCGCGCGCCGCGCTCGAACGCGTCGAATCCTCCGGCATCATCTTCCTCGACGAAATCGACAAGATCGCCGGACGCGAGTCCGGCCACGGCCCCGATGTCTCACGCGAAGGCGTCCAGCGCGACCTGCTCCCCATCATCGAAGGCACCACCGTCAGCACACGCTACGGCATGGTCCGCACCGATCACATCCTCTTCATCGCCGCCGGTGCCTTTCACGTCGCTAAACCCTCGGACCTCATCCCCGAACTCCAAGGCCGTTTCCCCATCCGCGTCGAACTCGATGCCCTCACCGTCGAAGACTTCAAACGCATCTTGACCGAACCGAAAAACTCCCTCGTCAAACAGTATAAAGCGCTCCTCGAAACCGAAGGCATCACCGTCGAGTTCACCGACGATGCTATTCAGACCATCGCCGAATACGCCGACCGCGTCAATCGCCAAACCGAAAACATCGGCGCTCGCCGCCTCCATACCATTATGGAAAAGGTCCTCGACGAGATCAGCTTCAACGCGCCCGACGTCGAACCCAAACACCAAGTGATCGATGCCGCCTACGTCCACCGCGCCTTGGCCGACATCGTCAAAGACCAAGATCTCAGCCGCTACATCCTCTAAGCCCCAATGACTCGCACGCGCTTCGCCCCGTTGCTCATCGCCTCGGCCTTGCTCCTCTCCGCCTGCGGCAAACGACGTCCGCCGCTGCCGCCCGTCCAACGTGCGCCGCAGCGCACCGAACTGCTCTCCGGCGTTCAACAAGGTCCGCAAGTCATCCTCAGTTGGCCTGCACCCCGCTCCCCGCTCCAACGCATCGATATCTATCGCCTAGTCGAACCGCTCGATGCCCCGCTCCCCCTCACCGAAGAGGAGTTCGCCGCGCGCGCCTCGATCATCGGCTACCTCTCCGCTGACCAGCTCGCGCGCGCCGGACAGACCATTACCTATACCGATCCGCTGCGCCTTACGCCGCGCCCGGTCCGCCTCCGCTACGCCATCCGCTACGTCAACCGCGCCGGTCAACCCGGCCCCTTCTCCAACTTCCTCCTGCTTGAACCGGCCTCGCGCGTCCCCATGCCGCCCACCATCTCCGATGTCGTCCAGAGCGAACAGGCGATCACCATTCGTTGGACCGCCCCGACGGCCAACGTCGATGGCTCCGCCCCCGCCAACCTCCTCGGCTACAACATCTATCGCTCGTCCAACGCCGAACCCGCTCTCCAACCGCTCAATCAGCAACTGCTCACCACCACCAGCTTCGTCGATCGTAACTTCCGTTTCGGTGAAGACTACACATATGTCGTCCGCGCCGTCACCGCCGACAGCCAAGGCAACCAAGTCGAAAGCCTTAACTCCAACGCCGTGCGCGTCTCCCCGCGCGATATCTATCCGCCCTCAGCCCCCACCGCCGTCACCATCGCCGCCGCCCCGGGGCGCATCTCGATCTTCTTCCCCGCTAACCCCGAACGCGACGTCGTCGCTTACCAGATCTACCGCGCCCTTGATCCATCGCTCCCCAAAGAACGCTGGACCAAACTGGCGCGCATCACGCGCACCACCTTCCAAGACGAAAACGTCGTCGCCGGCGTGCGCTACTACTATTACGTCACCGCCATCGATGCCGCCGGCAACGAAAGCCCCCCCTCGGAAGTCGTCTCCGAGGTCGCCCCCTGAACCGGTCGCCCCCTGAACCGTCAGCCAGTGCCTTGCCTGACCGTCTCAGGGAAGCTTTTGTGGCCCGATCTGCCCCGAAACCGCTGGGCGTTGATAAAACCACTGGGCGTTGATAAAACCATCAGCCAGAACATTGACTGGTTTGTCTTAGGGAAGGCCTCCTTGATCCATGATCCATACCAAATGAGTCGCCGGAAGATGGCGGCAAACCTTTCCGCCATGCACAAGCCCCTCGGAGTCGTCGCTGTTGCGAGCGCCTTCCTCAAGTGGAGAGCCTCCTGGGTGACGCGAGCCCTTCCGTCGAAACGAGCGCGTGCGCCTTCCCCAACCGCCGACTTGCTCTTCGACGCGCTCCATTCGCTCGTGGATCGAAAAACATACCGAGCGTGCGCCTTCCCCAACCGCCGACTTGCTCTTCGACCGCGCATCCACCTCGTCAAGTCGACCCTCCGATGGGGCTATGCTCATCTGCAATGAGAAGGCGCAAAAACCTTACGTTTCGAAGCCCTCTCTCTCCCCACCGCCGATTTGACGCGCAAGCCTCGTGCCCGTTAGCCTACTCCCTTCGCAGTTCATACCCAGATCTCAGAAGGAGATGGATCGAAATGCGCATCTGCCGCTTCTCATCCGCGGAACGAAATGCTCCGCAATGGGGACTCCTGCAACAAGATCAAATCGTCCCGATCGCTTCGCTCACCGACCAAACCGTCGTCGGACCGCCCGTCCCCCTGTCCGCCGCCAAACTGCTCGCGCCTGCCACCCCTTCCAAAATCCTCTGCGTCGGGCGCAACTACCGCGATCACGCCGCCGAACTGAACAACCCTATGCCCGCAGAACCGCTCCTCTTCCTCAAAGCTCCCTCGGCCATCATCGGCCCCGATGACCCCATTGAGCTGCCCGCCCTCTCCGAGCGGGTCGATTACGAGGGAGAGCTCGCCGTCGTCATCGGTCGCCGCACGCGACGCTTATCGGACGCGGATGACCCCCTCGCCTCCGTCCTCGGCTTCACCTGCTTGAACGACGTCACCGCACGCGACCTCCAACGCCGCGACCAACAGTGGACCCGTGCCAAATCCTTCGACTCCTTCTGCCCCATCGGCCCCGTCATCGTCACCGACCTCGATCCCTCCGACCTCGTCGTCGAAACGCGCCTCAACGGCCTCGTCAAACAACACGGACGCACCAGCGACATGGCCTTCCCAGTCCCCTTCCTTCTCCGCTACATCTCGCATATCATGACGCTCGAGCCCGGCGATATCATCGCTACCGGAACCCCAGCCGGTGTCGGACCGCTCGCCCCGGGCGACATCGTCGAAGTCTCTATCTCGTCCATCGGTACGTTGCGTAACCCCGTTCGCCCCGCCACGTGACTCCGCGCGCAAACCGCGTTACAATTTCACACGTCGCCAACAACCAAAAGCTAAGCAGTCAAGGCGAATCCGGAGAACCCTTATGAAATTCTTTCTCGATACGGCTAACCTAGACGAAATACGACATGCCGTCGCCTACGGCCTCGTCGATGGAATCACCACCAACCCGTCGCTTATCGCCAAGGAGAACGCACGCGATTTCCGCGCCCACATCGCCGCCATATGCGAACTCGTCCCCGGCCCGATCAGCGTCGAAGTCACCAGTCTCGATGCCGATGGCATGGTGCGCGAAGGACAGGACTACGCCCGCATCGCCCCCAACGTCGTCATCAAATGTCCGCTCACGCGCCAAGGACTACAAGCCACCCGACGGCTCACCGACCAAGGCACGCGCGTCAACGTCACGCTCTGCTTCTCCGCCGCCCAAGCCATTCTCGCTGCCAAGGCCGGAGCCGCCTTCATCAGCCCCTTCGTCGGTCGCCTGGACGATGTCGCTCACGATGGCATGCAGCTCATCGCCGAAATCGTCGAAATCTACCGCCATTATGACTGGAAGACCGAAGTCCTCGCCGCCAGCATACGCCACCCCATGCACGTCGTCGAAGCGGCCCGCTTGGGCGCAGACATCGCCACCATGCCTTTCAAAGTCTTCGATCAGCTCTTCAACCACCCGCTCACCGACCGCGGGTTGGAACTGTTTCTCGCTGATTGGCAACGGTTGAATCAAAGCGCCAAGTGATCGCCGCCGCTCAATCCCTCGCCGCCCATGCCGCGCCGCAGGACGACGCCGAACCGGTAGTCGCCGCGCGCGCGCTCGTCAAAACTTACGGCCCGCGCCGCGCCGTCGATGGCCTCTCCTTCGCCATCGCGCGTGGCACCGCCTTTGGCTTGCTTGGCCCCAACGGCGCTGGCAAGACCACCATCATGCGCCTGATCGCCTGCCGCACGCCGCTCACCGCCGGCGAGCTTGCCGTCCTAGGCCTCGATGCGCGCCGCGACGCCCGACGCATACGCGCCCAGCTCGGCGTCGTCCCGCAGGAGAACAACCTCGATCCAGACCTCTGCGTGCTCCAAAACATGCTCGCCTACGCCCGCTATTTTCATCTGCCGCGCGAGCTGGCACGCGCCCGCGCCCTCCACTGGTTGCGCTTCGTCGGCTTGCACGACCGCCACGAAGCCCGCATCGAAACCCTCTCCGGCGGCATGCGCCGACGCCTCGTCATCGCCCGCGCCCTCATCAACGAACCGCAGTTGCTCATCCTCGATGAGCCGACCACCGGACTCGATCCGCACGTTCGGCAACAGATCTGGCAACAGCTCGAAGCGCTGCGCCAAACGCGCCGCCTGACGCTGCTCATCTCGACGCATTACATGGATGAAGCCGAACGCCTCTGCGACCAACTCGTCATCATTAACCGCGGACGCCTCGTCGCCAGCGGCAACCCGCGCCAGTTGATCGCCGCGCATCTTCCGCCTTACGTCCTTGAAGCGCGCGCCGCTGAGCTCGACCCGCTGCCCGCTGTGCCCCACGATCTGCGGCGAGAAACGCGCCCCGGCGCGCACCTCTACTTCGCACACGATCCCGCACGGCTCTTGCCGCTCATGCGCCATTACACAGAACGACGCGCGCTCATCCGTGCCACCAACCTCGAAGATCTCTTCCTCCAACTCGTCGGCCCACCGTCGGACTCATGAACGCCATCACCGTCCGCTCTTTCAAATACAATGGCCAACCCCACCGTAGTTGGCCCGCCACCCTGCGCCAACGCTCCGGCACGCTCATCACGCTCGATGCCGTCTTCCAAGAGCCGATCGCTCACCCTCTCATCGGCCACATCCCACAGGGTACACTCAGCACCGAGTTCTACTGGACCGACCGTTGGTACAGCGTCTTTCGCTTCGCTGCCCCAGACGGCGCGCTCCGTTGCTTCTACGGCAACATCAACCTCCCAGTCGACTTCGATGGCACCACGCTCCGCTTCGTTGACCTCGACATCGATCTGCTCGTCACGCCCGATTACGCCTGCCACGTCCTCGATCTCGACGAGTTCCAAACCAACGCCCGACGCTACGGCTATCCACCGGAACTTCGCCGCACCTGCCTGCAAGCCCTCCGCGAACTGATGGCGCTCGCACGCGCGCGACGCTTCCCCTTCGACACCTGATCTAGACCAACGCCAGTCCCACGATCCTTCGCGCAAGACGCTCGCCGTTGCCGCACCGCGCCTTTGGCGAATTCACGGGGGCTGCTGGCCCAATTCGTTGGCTCATGCTCCCGAAAGAGTCCACGACCGGTAACCAGTCGGCACAGGGCTGTTGGTCCAATTCGTTGGTCCCTGCCCCCGCTTCCCATCCAACTGCCGAGCGCCGCGCCCTCTGCTCCCCAACGGCCAAGATGTTGACAAAAGCGTCCGTTCTCCTCATCATGAATGAGCTGCTCCACCGCTCGAATCGAAAAGCAGGAGGTCGTACCCGAACCCTTCGATGCCCATCACCGTCGGTGTCGTCCAAGAGACCTTTCCCGGTGAGCGGCGCGTCGCCTTGGCACCGTCCGCTCTCGCCACGCTGAAGAAAGCCGCGCTCGATCTGCTCGTTCAAAACGGCGCTGGACTTGCCGCTGGCTTCGCCGATGATGCGTATGCGGAGGCCGGCGCCGTGCTGCTCGCTGCGCGAGATGAAGTCTTCGCCCGCGCTGACATCATCGTCCAAGTGCGCGCCCTCGGCGCCAATCCCGACCGCTGGTCCAACGACCTCGCCCTCATGCGCGAAGACCAAACCCTCATCGCGCTGCTCGAACCGCTCGCCGCCCCCGATCCCGTGCGCGCCGCCGCCGAACGACGCATCAACGCCTTCGCCCTTGAACTCATCCCGCGCACGACCCGCGCTCAAGCCATGGACGTCCTCTCCTCGCAGGCCAACCTCGCAGGCTACAAAGCCGTGCTGCTCGCCGCCGAAGCGTTGCCCAAAATCTTCCCCATGATGATGACCGCCGCCGGCACCATCACTCCGGCCCGCGTCTTCGTCATCGGCGCCGGCGTCGCCGGTCTGCAAGCCATCGCCACCGCCCGCCGACTCGGCGCCGTCACCAGCGCCTACGACGTTCGCCCGGCCGTGCGCGAACAGGTCGAAAGCCTCGGCGCCCGCTTCGTCGAACTGCCCCTTCAAACGCATGATGCCCAAGACACAAGCGGCTATGCCCGTCCCATGGACCAAGACTTCTACCGCCGTCAAGCCGAATTGCTCGGCGAGCTGATCGCCGAACAGGATGTCGTCATCACCACCGCCGCCGTCCCAGGCCAACGCGCCCCCGTGCTCATCACACGCCCCATGGTCGAACGCATGGCCCCCGGTTCCGTCATCGTCGATCTCGCCGCCGAACGCGGCGGCAACTGCGAACTGACTCGCCCGGGCCAAACCCTCTGCCACAAGGGCGTCCAGATCATCGGGCCGCTCAATCTGCCCGCCACCGTCCCCGTTCACGCAAGCCAATTGTTTGCGCGCAACGTCGCCGCCTTCATCCTCAATCTGGTCCGCAACGGGCGTATCCAAACCGACGCCGATGACCAGATCATACGCGAAACGCTGGTCGCACACCGCGGACAGATCGTCCACCCGCGCGTGCGCCAAGCGCTCGGATTGTGAAACGTACACTCGACGCGAGGTGAAAACTTATGGACTGGCTGATGAACAACCTTTACGTCTTCATCCTGGCGACCTTTCTCGGTTTCGAAGTCATCCGCCGCGTCTCGCCGCTGCTCCATACGCCGCTCATGTCCCTGACCAACGCCATCTCGGCCATCAGCTTGGTCGGCTCGCTCGTCATCCTCGGCGAACAGCGGAGCAGTCTGACCACCGTGCTCGGCGCCATCGCCGTCATCGCTTCAACCATCAACGTCGTGAGCGGCTTTCTCATCACCGATCGCATGCTCCGCATGTTCAAAAAACGCCGCTCCAAAGAGTGAACGCCCGCTCGCAGCGCGTGATGATACTATCCCCTAAGGAGTAACTCGATGCCGGAACTGCCCCTCTTCACCCAACTCAGCTATTTGGTCGCCGCCGCCCTCTTCGTCCTGTCGCTCAAATGGTTGAGCGCGCCGCCAACCGCTCGCCGTGGCGTCATCGCTGGCGAGATCGGCATGGCGCTCGCCATCATCGGCACGCTGCTCCTGCCCGAGATCGAAAACTACCGCTGGATCGCCATCACGCTCCTCGTCGGCACAATCGTCGGCATCCCGCTCGCTTACCTCATGCCGATGACCCATGTCCCGCAACGCACCGCCCTGTCCCACTCCTTCGGCGGTCTCGCCGTCGGACTCGTCGGCACCGCCAAGTACTACCTCTGGACCATGGAAGAACCCGCTCGCTTGACACACTTCACCACCGGCGTCATCTGCTTCGAAGTCCTCCTCGGCTTCCTCACCTTCACCGGCAGCCTCATGGCCTTCGGCAAACTCCAAGAGCTGCTCCCAACGCGCCCCGTGGTCTACCGCGGCCAGAACCTCGTCAACCTCTCGCTCCTGGCCATCGCCGTCGTGATCGCCATCTATCTGACCATCTACCCGCTTTCGTCCTGGCTCTTCCCCGCCCTCATCGCCCTCGCACTGCTCTTCGGCATACTGCTCATCCTGCCCATCGGCGGTGCCGATATGCCGACCGTCATCGCCCTCCTTAACTCCTACGCTGGCCTCTCCGCCTCGGCTATGGGCTTCGTCCTCGAAAACAAATTGCTCATCATCGCCGGCGCGCTCGATGGCTCCTCAGGCTTCATCCTCTCCATCATCATGTGCCGCGCCATGAACCGCAGCTTCACCAACGTCCTCTTCGGCGCCTTCGGCCAAGCCGTCGTCACGCAAACCAACAGCGAAGAACGCACCGTCCGCAGCGCTTCGCCCGAAGAGGCCGCCGACATACTCCTCTCCGCCTCGCGCGTCGCTATCATCCCGGGCTACGGCATGGCTGTCGCCCAAGCCCAACACAAAGTGCGCGAACTCTTCGACCAACTCACACGCCGCGGCATCGAGGTCAAATTCGGCATCCACCCGGTCGCCGGTCGCATGCCCGGTCACATGAACGTCCTGCTCGCCGAGGCCGATATCCCCTACGACCGCCTGCTCGAAATGGAGGAGATCAACGCGGAACTCCCCCACACCGATGTCGCCCTCATCATCGGCGCCAACGACGTCGTCAACCCCGCAGCGCGCAACGATCACTCGAGCCCCATCTACGGCATGCCGATCATCGACGCTGACAAGGCGCGCACCGTCATGGTCATCAAACGGAGCATGAACCCAGGCTTCGCCGGCATCGAAAACCCGCTCTACCACATGGACAAAACCCTTATGCTCTTCGGCGACGCTAAATCCTTCTTGGGCGAAATCGTCAAAGCTGTCGCCGTTCAAAAATCCTAGACGCCGCGACAACGAGGATTGCGATCAGTGTCGGATTGATACTCCGCTCAAAAATCCTAAACGCTGCGATACCCCACAGCGCCGCTCAGGCGCCCATCGCCCCTAGCACGGGGCGCCGTCCCTCGCTTCTTTCCGAGATCGACCTCATCAAAAAGCGTGACAAGACCCCTTCCTGAACGAGAGGCTCTTCATCCATTTGCCGAGCTGCTCTCGAGACAGTACTCCTCATCGCGCAGGTCCTCGACCGGAGCGTCATCCGTCAGGACGAAGCGTACTTGTGGTGGCCCCTTCGCGGCGGTGCAAGCCCATGGACCTGCGCCGCTCTGCCACGCGCTTTACCTCATGCTAAAATCGCTCAAGGCGATGAAAGATACGGGATTCGAACTCGCGCTCCAGCGAGTAGATCTGCGCGATGCCGCTGCCGTCTGGATGCGTCACGCTGAAATCTACCTCCGCCTCTGGAAGACGGAGTTGGCCGCACCGCTCGTCGAACCCATCATCATGGTCTTCGCTTTCGGTTGGGGATTGGGCGCGCTTGTCGCCGCGCGCGTCGCCGGACTCCCGTATCTATCGTTCGTCGGCGCCGGCGTGCTCGCCTTCGCCGTCATCTCGCGCGCCGTCTTCGAAACGACCTACGGCTCCTACTTCCGCATGGTCTATCAATCGACCTTCGACGCCATCCTCGCCACTCCCGTCGAAGTCGAATCGCTCGCCTTGGCCGAAATCGCCTGGGCCACCACCAAAGCCGCCATCGATTCGGTCATCATCCTCTTCGTCCTCCTTCTTTTCGGAGCCGCCACCTCGCCGTTCGCTCTTCTCGCTCCGCTCCCGCTCCTTGTCGGCAGCTGGATCATGGCGGCGCTTTCGCTCGTCGTCACCGCCCACACGCGCGACATAGACTCTTACAACCTCTACCTCGCCGTCTATTTCTCCGCCCTGCTCTTTTGCGGCATCTGGTACCCGATAGATGTCATGCCCGCACCTTTGCGCACGCTGGCTTGGACCATTCCCATCACGAGCGCCGTCGATCTGGCTCGCGCTCTCTCCGTCGGACGCTTCGACGCGTTGCGCCACACGCTTGAAGCCCTCTACCTCATCGCCGTCGCTTTGATCGTCACCGAATGGGCGCTCGACGCGCTGCGCCGCCGCATGGTCGTTTGACTCGGCACGCCGCTTCGTGCGATTAATCTCCTGCTCGCTTCATCTCAAACGCCGATCGCGAGGTTCAAAGGATGTCAACGCCAACGGCCAAAGAAGATCTCGCCGCCTCGGGCCAAACACACAGAAACAAACTCGATGAACTGCGCGAACGCGCGCGCCGTGCCGAACAGGGCGGTGGCCCAGAACGCATCGCCCGCCAACACGCCGCCGGAAAGTGGACCGCCCGCGAACGCATCAGCTTCCTCTTGGATGAAGGCACCTTTGAAGAGTTCGATAAGCTGGTCGTCCACCGCTCGCGCGATTTCGGCCTCGACCAACAGCTCTATCCCGGCGATGGCGTCGTCACCGGCCACGGCTTGATCAACGGTCGCCGCGTCTTCGTCTTCGCTCAGGACTTCACCGTCTTCGGCGGCTCGCTCTCCGAAACCCACGCCGAAAAGATCTGCAAGATCATGGACCTCGCCATGAAGGTCGGCGCTCCCATCATCGGCTTGAATGATTCGGGCGGCGCGCGCATCCAAGAGGGCGTCTGGAGCTTGGCCGGTTACGCCGATATCTTCCTTCGCAACACGCTCGCTTCAGGCGTCGTCCCGCAGATCAGCGTCATCATGGGCCCATGCGCCGGCGGTGCCGTCTATAGCCCCGCCATCACCGATTTCAACATCATGGTCCGCAACACATCTTACATGTTCATCACCGGCCCAGAAGTCATCCGCGCCGTTACGCACGAAGAGGTCACAAAAGAGGAATTGGGCGGCGCCGACGCGCACAATCGCATCTCCGGCGTCGCGCACTTCGCCGCAGACTCGGACGAACACGCCCTCCAGCTCGTGCGCGAACTCCTCTCGTTCATCCCCTCAAACAACATGGAGGATCCGCCGCGCCTAGTCTGCCACGATCCCGCTGATCGTTGCGAAGAACGCCTGAACTCGATCGTCCCCGAAGCCTCCAATCAACCCTACGATATGCGCGACATCATTCACGCCGTCGTCGACGACGGCTACTTCTTCGAAATCCAAGAGCAGTTCGCCCCTAACATCGTCATCGGCTTTGCCCGCCTCGATGGACGCGCCGTCGGCATCGTCGCCAATCAGCCCGCCTATCTCGCTGGCGTGCTCGACATCGATGCTTCGGTCAAAGCCGCGCGCTTCGTCCGTTTCTGCGACTCTTTCAACATCCCGCTCGTCACCTTCGAAGACGTGCCCGGTTTTCTGCCCGGCGTCCGCCAAGAACATGGCGGCATCATACGCCACGGCGCCAAGCTCCTTTACGCCTTCGCCGAAGCCACCGTCCCTAAAGTCACCGTCATCACGCGCAAGGCCTACGGCGGCGCCTACTGCGTCATGGGATCGAAACATATCCGCACAGACGTCAACTTCGCTTGGCCCACAGCCGAAATCGCCGTCATGGGCGCCGAAGGGGCCGTTGACCTGCTCTATCGACGCGAGATCGCCGAAGCTGCAAACAAAGAGGAGGTGCGACGCGCGCGCATACGCGAATTCGAAGAGAAGTTCGCCAACCCCTACCGCGCCGCCGAACGCGGCTTCATCGATGAGATCATCGAACCGGCGCAAACGCGCCCGAAACTCATTCGCGCCCTCGCTATGCTCGAAAACAAACGCGATTCAAATCCGCCAAAAAAACACGGCAACATCCCGCTCTGACGCTGCGCCGATGAGACGCGCGCTTCAGACGTGCAACTTTTGCTGAGCGCAAAAGAAAAGGCGGCGCCAGAGGCCGCCCATCGAAGCCGCTCCGCAGCGATGCCTGCTCAACAAACGCCGCCCGCTGAAGCCGCTTCTCCCCGCTTCTTTTGCACATTCTCCCCAGCGCTCAAGCGCAGGAACTCTTTTTCGCTCGAAATCGAACGCGCCGCACGCACCGTGCCAAAACAGCATAAGGACGCTGCCCCTAGCTCGGTTTGAAGCGACGGTTCACAACTCCCGAAGATCGGCGTGGCATGTCAAACGCCACAACCGAGTGGCTCGTTCCCACAGCTCCGCAAGCACAGACTTGCGCTGCCGAGAGTCCAATCAAGCCGCACACAACTTCGCGAGCACGTCGGCCCACTTGCCGACCACCGGTTTGCCGTAAAGTTCTTGCTCCTTCTGCCGTCTGATCGCGCAGGCGCGCCGAAACGCCTCTTTCTCCCCGTACTTCTTGATCGAGACCGACGTCCGCCCACGCCGCTCGCGCCCAGCGTTCCACGTCACCTCGTACACTTCGTTGAAATAGATTTGGCCGTTCTTGCCGCGATACTTCTTCACCGTGCGCCGCACACCGACCACGCCGCTTTTGTTGCGCGGATTGGTCCCGATGATGACGCACTCGGTCACAGGACGCCCCAGTTCCTCCATCATCTTGTCGCGGAACTCAAGCGCCTTCTGCAAAGCCGCTTCTTTGCCGCCGTATTTCTGATCGGAGACGAATTTGGCCCGTTTCTCGTTCTTGAACTGCACGCGCACGTACCAACCGTGCATCCGTTTCTGCGGACAATCGATGCGACTGATACCTTTATGATGACTTTGTGACATGCTCGTGTCCTCTCACACGTCGGGATTTTTCGAGCAGCTCGTGCGCTGCACGAACTGAACTCGCTAGATTGAAAGCAAAGAGAACGTTGGTCGAAGAGTGCTCCTTCGCGCCCACCGATGATACGAAGCATGCGCGCGAAAATCAATCCTTCGCGCGCGAATAGAAAAACGATTAATCCCCTCATCAACCAAAACAATTCCAGTTGATCGCATCCCTCCC
>NZ_PSLQ01000066.1:0-21314 GCF_040289685.1 Pyrinomonas sp. | reverse complement strand
GGCCATGTCGGCGCCAGTGCGTATCACCGGCTCGGAACGCATCGGCGCCGCGCGCCCCGTTCTCGCACCCGCGCTCAAGGTGCGCGATTTTTCATTCACCAGTTTGTCGGACGCCGTCTGATGCGTCGTCACGGACGGGGCGCTCCCTAAGCTTTCGCCGACCCGGTCAAAAACCAACCTCGACTGTGTGGCGCGGCGGGTTTGGCCTCTCTTTTTGCGCGACGAAACTTCTTGAGCGCGTGACCCAAGCCGCTCGACCCGACGTTGGCGGTCAACGAATCCTCGAGCGAAATCGGGATCATCAGTAACGAGAAACCATCGGAAAGGGTCGGGCAAAGAGGAGCGTTGTAGCATTTCGTGAGGCTCACGGCTTACCGCCCTGCCGACAGCACTCGCACGATAATGACATCGGTGTCGGGTCTTCGCCCGGAGGAGGAAACTCGCTGAAGCCTGCCGCGAGGGGCTAAATCCTCCGCTAGGGATGATCCGCCTTGGAGAAATGCGCACAAATCGCGCGCGCTGACAACAGACGCGCAAACGCCGGTGAAGACTGCGATCGAACCAACGAGCGTGTTCAGCCTCATCTGGCTTTGTCGACCGTCCATGGGCTACAATGGCCGACTATCTCGGCTCGAGCTTTGCGATGTGACGACGCGCGTTCTCTTGACTGATGACTCCGATCATCTTTTCGTGCGCCGCACTGGGCGGCTATTTCCTTACTTATCTATACGACCAAGGCGCGCCGCTCTCAGCTCGCCTGAGCGCCGGAGTGTGCACGGGACTGACCTCGTTCGGATTGATTTGCTTCGTTCTTTCTTCTTTTCTCGGTCTCGATGCAGCGAGCATCGCGCTCGCCACCGCGGCGGCTGCAGCGCCAGCGTTGCTCTTGATCGGCGAACGCACACGCGCTGCTGTCGGCGCTGATTGGCGCGCAGCCTTTCGCGAGATGGGGCGAACTGTTCGTCATCCGTCTTGGCGGCGTCTTAGCTTGCCGCTGCTCTATCTCGCCGCAGCAATCATCTTCTGGCACATCTTCGATCGCGCGATGATCGTGCGCAACGAGGCGATCTACACCGGCGTCGAAAACAACCTCGGCGATCTCCCGCTTCACACGAGCATCATTCAAAGCTTCGCCACGGGCGATAACTTCCCGCCTGAACATCCGGAGTTCGCCGGGGCGCGGTTGACCTACCCCTTCCTCGCCGATTTCATCGCTGCCATCTTCGTTGCCGCTGCAGCCAGCATGCGCGATGCGATGTTTTGGGAAAACCTCGCGCTCGGTGCGGCGCTCGTCGTTCTGCTCCATTGGTGGGCGCGGCGTTGGACCGGCGATGCGCTGGCGGCGACGCTGACCCCGGCGCTCGTGCTTCTCAACGGCGGATTGGGTTGGACGTGGTTGATCGCCGAAGCGCAACGTAGCAAAGGCGGGTTAAGCGAGCTGCTGTGGGATCTGCCGCACGATTACACTATCACGCCCGACGGGCTTATTCGTTGGGGCAACGCCATTACCGCTCTGCTGGTCACACAAAGAAGCTTCTTGCTCGGCTTGCCATTGGTTATCGTCGTGCTCACGCTCTGGTGGGACGCGCTCGACCAAGAGCCGCTGCCGTCGAATCAGAAGCGAAGCATGAAAAAGGCGCGCGACCGCGAGCCCAACCGAAACGCAAACCTCCGGCGCATGGTGGCTGCCGGCGCGATCGCGGGCTTGCTGCCGCTCGCACACGCTCACAGCTTCCTCGTCGTCGCAGGCGCAAGCGCTATGCTCGCGCTCTTCTTTCGTCGGTGGCGTCTTTGGATTCCTTTCTTCGTCGCGATGGCGGCGCTCGCGCTTCCGCAAATTCTCTGGATCACGCGCGGAAGCGCCATCGAGACCGAAAGGTTCATCGGCTGGGCTTTCGGGTGGGACAGCCGCGGACAGAATTTCATCCTCTTTTGGCTCAAAAACACAGGTCTATTCATCCCCCTGCTCATCGCAGCGCTCTCGTGGCGCGGATCGCACCCGCTGCTTTCGAAAAGGATCTTGATCTTTTACCTTCCGTTCGGCTTCTGTTTCATCATCCCGAACATGGTCAAGCTCGCGCCGTGGATATGGGACAACATCAAGATACTCTTCTACTGGCATGTCGTCTCGGCGCTGATCGTCGCGCTGCTGCTGGCGCGACTGTGGCGCGCACGCCTTTGGTGGCGTCCGCTGGTCGTCGTCCTATTCGTTTCCATGACGCTCGCCGGCGCGCTTGACGTGTGGCGCATCGTTTCGCGTGCGTCGGAATTCCTCCTCTTCGACGTTTCCAAAACCGAGTTCGCGCGCATGATCGAAGAGACCGTGCCGCCCCGCTCCGTTATCCTGCACGCGCCAACTTACAATCACGCCGTGCGGCTGACGGGACGCCTTTCGTTTATGGGTTTCGAGGGACATCTCTGGACCCATGGTTTGAAGTACGAAAGCCGCGACGACGCGCTGCGACGCATCTACAGCGCGCCACACGATGGGCGCGAGCTGTTGCGTCGTGAACAGATCGACTACATCGTCGCTGGTCCAGAGGAACGAGAGTTGATGCCGAAAGGCGATTGGTTCGCCACCGAATATGAATTGGCTGGTGAAAGCGGTGAATACCGCCTTTACAAAGTCGCGCCGTAAAGAACGCCCAGTCGAACGCGGCGAAGCGCAGCTTTCCGATCGCGCTTGGGCCGTCGCCAGCGCTTTGGTTCTGATCATCGCTGCAGCGTTTCGCCTCGTCGCGCTCGAACTCAGACCGATGCACCATGACGAAGGGGTGAACGCGGGCTACTTCCTCTTGAATCTGGTGCGTCGAGGCTCCTACACCTATGATCCGGCCAATTACCACGGCCCGACGCTCTACTACTTCGCGCTCGTTCCGGTCAAGCTCTTCGGCTTGCATACTTGGACAGTCCGACTGACGACCGCCTTGTTCGGCATCGCCGCCGTTTGGTTGCTCCTCTTTCTACGGCGGCGCATCGGCGCTTACGGAGCGTTGGCAGCGGCAATCCTGCTCGCCCTCTCGCCGGGCGCGACTTTTCTTGCGCGCTACTTCATTCACGAAACGCCCTTCGTCTTCTTCTCTCTCGGCGCGCTGGTCGCCTTTTTGCATTACCTTGAGACGGCGAAAGAGCGCTACCTTTATCTCGCCGCTGCGTCGCTGGCCCTCTTCTTTGCGACCAAAGAGACGGCTTTCATCACCGTGAGCGTGATGTCGATTGCGGCCACGCTCGCCGTCGCTTGGACGCGCTCTGGGAAACGGCGGGCGATGAAGCGCAGCGACGAGATGACCTTCATCGAACGAGTTGGCGGAACGCCCGCCTTGATCTCGCACGCGCTCGTTGCAGTCCTGATCTTCTTGAGCGTCGACATCATCTTTTATTCCTCTTTCTTCACCAATCCGAAAGGCGTCGGTGACGCCGTCGCTAGTTTGAGCTTCTGGACCAAAACCGGGCGTACGGACCACGTTAAACCTTTCGCTACCTACTTCTGGTGGACCTTGGCGGAAGAGGCTCCGTTGCTGATTCTCGGCGCGATTGGGGCCGCGCTCGCGCTCTTGCGCGCAAACAATCGCTTCGCCATCTTCGCCGCTTTCTGGGCGTGGGGGACGTTTTTTGCCTACTCGCTCATCCCGTACAAAACGCCTTGGCTCATGCTCAACTTCATCGTGCCGCTCACGGTCGTCGCCGGCTATGCCGCGAACGAACTTGCGGCAGCGCACAAGAGCGGACGACCGTGGCTCATTCACGCATCGTTGGCGGTGATCGCGGCCTTCAGCGCCTATCAAAGCGCGCTGTTGAACTTCGTCCACTACGACGATGAAAACTATCCATACGTTTACGTTCACACGCAGCGCGACTTCCTTCGCTTGGTGAACGAAATAGAAGAACTCAGCGCGCGCATCGGGACCGGCCCGCGCACTCGAATTGCCGTGCTGTCGCCCGATTACTGGCCTCTGCCTTGGTATCTGCGCGATTTCGCGCACGTAAATTACTACGCCAAAGTCGTCCAAACGGACGATCAACTTGTGATCGCCTCAGTGGAAGAACGAGAGGCGGTGCAAGCCTTGCTCGGCAGCGGTTATAGCTCGGTCGGGCTGTTCACCCTGCGCCCAGGAGTGGAACTTGAGCTTTACGTAAGACGTGAACCAAAGCCGCTGGCTGCAGGGTATGAGGAGCGAATCCGACGGCGATGATGTTTCGCCCTTGACATGCCGCTCGCCCTTCACATTCCAGCGACGTATGAGGAGCGAATCCGACGGCGATGATGTTTCGCCGGCGACGCCAACCGAGCCTCGGTCGAAGCGAAAAACGCCGTTGCTCCCCTGAAGCTCACGGAACGCGCTGAGCCAGCGATTTGACAAAAGACGGACCGACTACATATAGTGTGCCTTTCGATTTGGATCGCTAGGGGCTGTGTGTATCTGCGCAAGCTCGATTGAAGCCTGATGTTCAAACTGAAACGTCTGGAAATCACCGGGTTCAAATCGTTCGCCGACCATACGGAGATCGTCTTCACCGATGACGGCATCACGGCGATCGTCGGGCCGAATGGATGTGGGAAATCAAACATCGCAGAAGCGATCTCGTGGGTGCTCGGCGAGCAAAGGGCCAAAAGCTTGCGCGGAGCGGAGATGAAGGATGTCATCTTTCAGGGCACGCGCAGTCGCCCGCCGAGCGGAATGGCCGAAGTGGTGCTTCACCTCGTGTGCGACGAGAAGAGGCTCGACGAGGCTGCGGCGGACGAGATCGAAGAGATCGATGCGACGCTTGAAGAAATAGATGAACAGAGCGGACTTCTCAGCGAAGCCTCTTCGGGAACGGACCAACCAGAAGCTGCGCAACAGATCAACGCACCCGAAAACGCGCAAATGCTGCCATCCGAAAAGGATGAAGCGAAACAACCGCGTGAGAGGCGTCCGCGACGGTGGCGACCGCGTCGTTTAGCGCTGGAGTTCGCTCCGGGCGAAGCCATCACCGTGACGCGCCGCCTGTATCGTTCTGGCGAGAGCGAATACCTACTTAACGGGCGCGCGGTCCGATTGCGCGATATTCAAGACCTCTTCTCGGGAACGGGGCTAGCCGGAGCACACTACGCTATCATCGAACAAGGACGCATCGGACAGATACTCTCCGCTAAGCCGATGGAGAGGCGCGCCCTCATCGAAGAAGCTGCGGGGATCACGAAGTTCCGCGTTCGTCAACGCGCAGCGGAGGCGCGGCTTGAATCGGCGCGCGCCAACCTTGCGCGCGTCTCCGACATCATCGCGGAGATCGAAAGACAAGTGAACAGCCTGCGCCGACAAGCGGCCAAAGCTCGTCGTTACGAGCACGTGCGCACCGAACTGCGCGAACAGTTACGGCGGCTCTACCGCGCGGAATTCGAAAGCCTTGCAAGCTCGCTTCGCGAACTCGAGACGCAACTCGCTGCCGCCATCGAAGAGGAACGGCGAATCGTCGCACGCGCGCAGCAAGTTGAAGAGGAAGCGCGCTGCGCAACGGCGCGCGCGCGCGCGCGCGAAGAGGAGTTGACGACGTTGCGCGCTTCCGTCGCCGAGGCCGAATTGCAGCGCGACCGCAACACGCGCGAACGCACTTACCAGGAAGAACAGATCAGCGCGCTCGAGCGGCGCTGTGCCGAGATCGAGACGGAGATGGAGTTGCCCGCCGCGCGGTTGGCCGAAGCCGAGGCCGAATGCGCGGCGCTCGCACGAGCTGAAAGCGAAGTGCGCGTGACGAGCGAGCAGGTCGCCGCAGCGCTATCCGAAGCCGAAAAGTCGTGCGCTGCCGCGCTGAGCGAAGTCGAACACGCTGAAGCGAAGATCGAACAAGCGCGCGCCGAACTGCTGCGCCAAACGGCCCTTGCCGAACGCTTGTTCGAAATCGGACGACAACTGGAAGCGGCGATCGAACGACTGGACCAACAAGTCGAAGGATTGGAACGCGAACGCGCGCGCGCCGAACAAGCGCACGCGACGGCGAAGGCGGAAGCCGAAAAGCTCGCCGCGGAGATCACCGCGGCGGCGGACAAGCTCGCCGCTCTGCGCGCCGAGCGCGATCGGTTCGCACAGCAGCTCGCTGCCGCCCGCAACGCCGCAGCGCACGCCGCAGCGCGCGTGCGCGACGTGCGTGAACGTCGTGCGCGCGTCCGCCACCGACTCGACACGCTCAGCGAACTCGATGCGCGGCGGGCGCTCTATTCCGAAGCCGTGCAACGCATCTTCGGCAGCGAGGAGGCGCAGCGCAACTTTCGTTCCATCGGGACGTTGGCTGATTTCTTGCGCGTCGAACCAGAATGGGAGCGTGCCGTCGAAGCGGTCTTCGGTCCACACTTGCAAGCGGTGATCGTCCCGACGCCGGAGGATGCCGTGCGCGCCTCGCTCTGGCTTCGCGAAAACGGAGCAGGGCGTGCGACTTTTCTCGTCGTCGGCCTGCACGGCGCAAGTCGCAACGAAGAACCACACGCAGTAGGAGCGACCGCCTTGGAAGAAGAGGGCGTCGAAAAACGCCTCGGCGATCTGCTCGGCACGACGGACGAAATCAAGCGCGCCCTCGAAAAAGCCTTGCGCCGCGAGATGGGGACACGTCTGGCCGAAGACCTTGATCAAGCTTTGACGCTTTCGCTCGTCGCTGGCCTTCCTTACGTCACGCGCGATGGCGATTGGGTGGTCGGCGGGACTCTGATCAATTCTGGTGCGCTGCAGGGAGCGAGTAGCCAAGGCGATAGTCTGCTCGCCTTCAAACGCGAAATGCGCGAACTCGAAGCGCAAGCGAGCGAATTGGAGCGTGAGTTGGCGAGCGAAGAGGAACATGAAAGGCAAGCGCAAAAGCGCGTTTCCGCGCTGGAGGATGAGATCGTCCTGCTCAACGAAGCCATCGGACGCGCGGAACGCGAATTGGTCGCGCTCGAAATGAACGCTGCGCAGTGGACGCAAGAGATCGAACGAACGGTGCGTCATCTGCGCGTCGTCGCCGATGATTTGGCGCGTTTGGCCGAAGAACGCGAAGAACTACAAGCGCGTCGCGCCAAAGCGATGACCGAAGCGGAAGCGGCTGAAGAAGCGCGCGCCAAAGCCGCACAAGATGTCGCCGTTGCCGCAGAGCGCTTGGCTGCGGTGCGGCGCACAGCGGAAGCCGAGAACGTCCGCCTGAGCGAACAGCGCGCGGCGGCTGCAGCGGCGGCTGAAAGGAAACGCGCCGTGCTGGCAGAGCTACGCCGCCGAGAGAACGAGATCGCCGAACTGCGCGCGCGAATGAAGCGTTACGAACAAGAGCTTACAGCAGCCAAGGCGCGCGCGGAAGAGTTGCGTCGCTCCGTCTCCGACCTCGCCGCCAGCGTGCAACAGGTCGAGCGCGAACGGGATTCGCGCGAGCGCCAAGTCGAGGAAGCAAAGGCGAAGCTGGCCGAAGCGCGCGCGCTCGCCGACGAACTGGCCGCGACGCTCGCTGAGTTGAACAAACAAGCGGCCGCTGCCAGAGATGTACGCGCGACGTTGGAAGTGCAACGCGCCGAAACGGCCGCCCGTTTGAATTACGTGCGCGAAGCGTGCGCTACGGAACTCGGCCAAGCTCCCGAAGAACTGACCGGCGTTGAATTCAACGACGAGTTCGATCTCGAATCAGCACGCGCGCTCGTCGAACAGTTGCGCGCGCGTTTGGAAAGTTTCGGTGCTGTCAACATGATGGCGCTCGAAGAGCTGAGCGAAGCCGAGTCCCGGCTTCAATTTTTGACCGCACAACGTCAAGACATCGTCGATGGCATCGCCGCGACCGAGGAAGCGTTGCGCGAGATCAAGCGCCGTTCGCGCGAGCGCTTCCGTGAAGCGTTCGCGGCCATCAATCGCAATTTCGGCGAACTGTTCGCTGAACTCTTCGGCGGTGGCCGCGGCGAGATGAGCTTGATCGACTCGGACGACGTGCTCGAATCCGGCATTGACATCGTCGCTCAACCGCCGGGCAAGCGTTTGCAGAACGTCTTGCTCCTATCCGGCGGCGAAAAGGCGATGGCCGCGCTCGCCCTGCTGCTCGCCATCTTCCGTTACCGTCCCTCGCCTTTCTGCTTGCTCGACGAGGTGGATGCGCCCTTGGACGAAGCCAACATCGGACGCTTCACTGAAAAGATTCTGGAGATGTCCGCCGACACGCAGTTCATCGTCATCACGCACAACAAGCGGACCATGGAAGCAGCGCGCGCCCTGTATGGCGTAACGATGGAGGAAGCCGGAGTCTCCAAGGTCGTCTCAGTACGCCTCGCTTGATCTGACCGGACAGCAAGCCACGGACGAAGCCCCCCTATTTTTCGAGCTTCTTCAACAATTTCGCCGCCTTGTTGCGCGCCATCAACGGCAGCCGCTCGTCCGAGGAGAGTTCTTTGAGAAGCGGGACCAACTGTTGCGGGTCAGCGAGTCCGTCGCGCGCGATCATCGTCTCCAACGTCTCCATGAGTTTGGGCGTAGCTAGTGGTTGATTGTCGCGCGCTACCATCAGATCGAACATTAGGATCGTTTGATCAGCTAGACGGCGATACTCGTTGGCCAGCGCGAAAGCATCCTTGTCGTTGGTCCAGTTGAATTCGGTCGTTTTCTCTGCGCCGTCGCCGCGCCGGACGCGGAGGCGCACCGTGCCGAGATGTGGGAACTGCTTTTCCGATTGGTAGGAAGCGCGCGTCTCCAGATACCTGAGCGACGCCCAAAGCGAGCGCAGACGTTCAAGCGTGGCTGGCGAGATCTTCAATTCCTCGCTGATCGGCCCGTCAACGTCTTTGCGCTCGAAAATCAGCGTTCCCCGTCCGGCCGCATCGTGCTCGATCGTTATGCGTCGGACGTAGAATTCCGGTTGACTGAATTCGTAGGTGAACCTTGCTGCCTCAACCGCAGACGGACCGCGCACGGCCGCAGCAGCCACGCCGTCCGCAGATCGCGCGTTCTGCTTAACTGGCGGTTGTTGCCCTTGTGCGGACAAAGCGAGCAGAAAAAAGAAAGCTGCGAGAAAGCCGTTTGTCATCATCATGATTCGACGCCAAGCGAAACAGTATAAAGCCCACGGCAGTCGCCGGCCAAACGCGCCGATTCATCTTGAAAAGAGCGCGTGGATAGAACCGCTCGGTTAACTGTCGCTCTCTTCTGAGGATAGCCTGCATAGGGATGACTTCTCTCGACTCGCGCCCGCTTCATTCATCTGATTGCGGCGGCGCGGAGACCCCCGGCTTTAGCCGTGGGGAGGATGTCAACGCGATGAGAAACCGTTCGCCCGGCGAGTCGCAAAGCGAAATTCGCGGTCACTCGAACTCCGCTTGTTCTGCAGCGTGCCCACACTGGTCCGGCGAGCGACCCGAATAATTCCGCCCGCAATATTAAAAGCCCCGCCCGAAAGCGGGGCTTTCCCCAAAGATGAGGTGTTCGGAGGATGCGCCGTTAGACGGCAGCCATTTCCCGTTCAGCCTTTTTCTGACCGTTCTGCCCGTTGCGGCGCAGGCCCTGAATCTGCACCGGTTGATCTTTGGCGCCGAGCTTCTTTTGCAAGACCATCTCCTGATAGAGCTTGCGCATCATCTTCATCTCCTCGGCGGCTGTCTTCGGCCCTTGAATCTGCGGTTTGTTGGGCCGCTGCAAATCCACTTCGTTGAGCACGAGGTTATGCGACGTGTCGGGCAACTCAACCGTCTTGCCCTTGGCGTAGATCTCATGCCGCCCGTACTTCTTGTACCACTCAGCGACGGTCGCGTTCATGTGCATGTGCTCGATGATCTGCCGCCAACCGATGCCCGTATTGTAGGCGCAGAAAGAGATCTCGCCCTGCTGCGTCGCGTACGGGATGATGCACATCTCCGTGCGGCGGAAATCGTAATTGAACAGGTCTTGGAACCACATGCCGGCGATGAAGAGGAAGTTCCAGCGATCCGCGCGACGTCGCTCGATGTCCTCTTTCGTCCGTTGGCCATCCACGCGCCCGTAATCTTTGCCCGTCAGGCCGAATGACTTGTCGAACTTCTTGAAAAGCTCGTAGAGCGTAAACTGCGACGGCGACTTATACGGGTTGTAGTGCTTCAAGAGGGCGAGGCCCATCATGATGTTCGAGAACCACTTGCCGCGCGCCGCGTCCGTGATCTTCTGCATGTCTTTGACGAGCCCTGGGATGTTCAAGAACTCCGGCACCGGCGCCATCTCGCGCGTCTCTTTGTCGATCATCACCGCCGTGCCGACGCCGCAGTTCGGGTGGCAACCGCACGAGACTTGTCCCCATTCCGCTTCCGGTCCGTGCACGAGGTCGGCGAAATCGGCAAAAGCGCCCATCAAGCTGAGCGGGAACCAGTCGCGCGTCGGCTCGGTGATGCCGAGCTGCTTTTTCACGTCGTAGGCCAAGTGCGACAGCGTATATCGCTGCTGCATGCGCCGTTCGTCCGTGATGTGCTCGTCGCGTCCCGTAAACGAAACCGGCTGGAACGAGACGAAAGCGATCTTCTTCGGATTGTCGAGCGCGAAGCGGATGACCGAACCGACCTGGTCGTTGTTGATGCCGTTGACGATGGTCGTCACGAGCACGATCTCGACGCCCGCTTCGTGTAGGTTCTCGATCGCCTTGAGCTTCACGTCGAAGAGGTTGCCCACCTGCCGGTGCGAGTTGGCGTCGTTGCCGATGCCATCGAACTGCAGGTAGACGAAGCGCAATCCGGCTTCCGCAGCGCGCCGACAGAACTCTTTCGATTTGGCGAATTCAATGCCGTTGGTCGCCGCTTGCACGGAGTTGTAACCGACTTTGCGCGCGTAGGCGACGGCGTCGATGAAGATCGGCGAGATGGTCGGCTCGCCGCCCGAAAACTGGACCGAAAGCTGACGGCGCGGCTTGACCTGAATGGCGCGATCCAGGATCTCTTTGACCTCATCGAAGGTCAATTCGTGAACGTAACCGACTTGATTGGCATCCATGAAGCACGGATCGCACATCATGTTGCAGCGGTTGGTCAAGTCGATGGTCAAGACGGCGCCGCGCCCGTATTTGATCGTCGATGAGCCGTGATTATGCACGTTCTCGTCGTTGTGGGCCGCTATGTCGCGCCCCGGAAACATCGATTCGATGTGGGCCAGAAACTTCGAGTCGATCGCCATGATGTCTTCGAAGTGGCCGTGAATCGGACAATCTTTGACCATCCAAACTTGACCATCGCGCTCGATAATCTGCGCCTTGATCTCGCCCACCTTCTCTTCAAGCAAGATCGAGACGTCCTTTTCGCCGTTCAAAATGGCTTCGCGCGCCTCGATCACGCACTTCGGACAGAGCGAATCGGTTGTGCGCGGCCACCCGAGCGGCGGTTTCGACTTCTGCCAAGATTTCGGAATGGGCTTGTCAGACCATTTCGGCGTAAACGATGGATTGGGCCGGTACTTGTTGAAGAATTGAATGAAGTCGAACAAGCCGCCAGCCAGCAACGTCAATCCTTTCTCAACGTGTTTGATGCGTCGCATTTTTCCTTTCTTCCTCGATCCTCGCAAATGTTCGATCTCGGCGTTCACTCGGCATTGGAGAAAAGCCGTCTGGCCTCTCCCACTCCCCAGCACCCCCTCGAAGCGACGAATCGGCACCTGCGCTTTTCGCGCCAAGCCTCGCTTAAGGTAGCGCCGTTCAGCATTAATTCGGACGGAGAGTGTTTTTGCTCAAATGCTATCCGGCGGGACGCTCCGAATTCTAGCCTCGCAACGCCCCGCCGCTTAAACGTCCTGTGGACCTTGCTCGTCGCAAGCAAACGTCACGTCGCTCTTTTGGGCAAACCGCGTGCCGTCACCAGTCTCTCCCATAAACTCTTGCAACAGAACAATTTACGCCCAAGAACGAAGATCGTCGGGCATGCCCGCCTGTGTCAAGAAGAGACAGACCAGCGAAGCAGTTCCCTTCTGTATCAAAAAGAGCATAAGTGACGGGAAAAAGAGAGCGTGAGTGTCAAAGAGACACAGCAGCTCCCTCTCGCAAAATTTTCGCAGACTTTGATCCTTTGCTCTTCCGCTTCCGTCGGACGAAATTCGATGCTGACTAATCCCCTCAAAAACCATTGCAGATCCGGGTCTTCCGCTCTTCTCGGGCGAGCCGCTGGTCTTCTCTGCACTGAACGGTGTAAGATCTTCTTGCTCCGCCCCAAAGTGTTTTGCACGCCGAAGAGAAAGCGACCGCCACGCGAGCTTTAAGGAAACCGCGCTATGAGCTTGAGCAGCGCTCGACGAGGCGACGAAACCGGCGGCCCCCTTTGCGGCGGCATAGCTGCCTCTGACGAAAGCGCGCCCAAAGGCGTGGCTCAGAGGTTGAAACCGAGGAGCGGTAGGCAGTTTAATTTTGCTATGCGGCGCTCGACAGCGCCTTTCTTTGTGAAAGCCAAGGAGGGACAGAAGGTAAGATGCTTCGCGTAGGCATCGTCGGACTCCCCAACGTCGGCAAATCGACGCTCTTCAACGCGCTCACGGCACAGACAGCAGCGCTAGCGGCCAATTATCCTTTCGCTACCATTGAGCCGAACGTCGGCGTGGTCGCCGTCCCTGACGAGCGGCTCGAACCGCTGGCGCGGCTCGTTCGCACGGAGAGGATCGTTCCAGCAACGGTTGAGTTCGTTGACATCGCTGGCCTTGTGCGCGGCGCTTCGCGCGGCGAGGGACTAGGCAATCAATTTCTCGCTCACATACGCGAGGTGGATGCCATCGTCCACGTCGTGCGCTGCTTCGAAGACGAGTCGGTCGTGCACGTCGAAGCGACCGTTGACCCGCAGCGCGACATCGAGACGATCAACATTGAACTGGCATTGGCCGACCTAGCGACGTTGGAGCGGCGACGCGACAAGGCGCAAAAGGTCGCCAAGACCGGCGACAAGAGCGCTCAGACAGAACTCCGCGCGCTCGACAAACTCTTGCCGGCTCTCGCCGAAGGCCTGCCAGCGCGCGCCGTCTCGCTCGACGCAGAGGAACGAGAAGCCGCACGCAGCTTCTTCCTTTTGACCGCTAAGCCGATGATCTATGCGGCGAACGTCGATGAACGGGCGCTTGCCGTGCCGCGAGCTTGCCCGCACGTACGGCGCGTCGAAGAGTTGGCCGCGCGCGAAGGGGCCGAGTGCGTCGTCATCTGCGCGCAACTGGAGGCCGAACTAGCGGCATTGAACCCTGAAGAAAGGCGCGACTACCTTCGCTCGCTCGGCGTCGAAAGCAGCGGCGTCGAACGCATGATTCAAAGCGCGTACCGCCTTCTCGGTCTGATGTCTTTTTTGACGGCGGGCGAAAAGGAAGTGCGCGCCTGGACCATTCCGCGGGGGACGCGCGCGCCGCAAGCTGCGGGACGAATCCATTCCGACATGGAACGCGGTTTCATTCGTGCCGAGGTCGTCAGCTACGACGATCTGATGCGCGCCGGGTCTTTCGCCGCGGCGCGCGAACAAGGGCTGCTCAGACTCGAGGGCAAAGACTACGTCATCCGAGAAGGGGATGTGGTCTATTTCCGCTTCAACGTCTGAATCGAGCTGTTCGCGAAGGCGCAGTCTGTTTCCGGCTCAGCGCTCGTACGATCGTCTCACGCCCCCGCTCAAGCACGCTAGCAAAACCCGGCACGAAGCTCGCAACCTCTTTCGCGGTTATCTATGCAAAGCTTTCACGTTCATTTCCCGACCCGAATTCATGCACTGATGCCGTACATCTTCTGTTCCGATAGAGGTACACGAGCGATCGTGAACCGCTGGCCCTTCGGTTTTCCATGCCTCTGCAAACGACATTTTCTCTTCTACTTAGCGTTCTGCGAGAGTGGGGATTCGCGCAACGGCACGCACGTTGCTCTTTTGGGAGGACCGTGTTGAGAGCAAGGGACGACACGCTCATGCCACACAAGTCAGCGGCAGATTCACGAATCATCAACGCAATGGAAATGCAACGAAGCTCGCTGCTCTGCCAAGGGAGAGATTTCGCTGGCAGAGCAAATCGGCGCGAAAGAATTCCAAAAAGGAGGACTTCTATGGAGAATAGAGAAGCCGTCGCAACCAGAACCGGACAGACGGAATTGACCATTTCGTCGCAGCAAGGCAAGACGACCATCGCCGACATGGTGGTTGCCAAAATCGCCGGCATCGCTGCGCGCGAGATCGAAGGCGTGCGCGAACTTCTGCCGCAAAGCGTCGGCGATCGTCTAGCTGGATTGGCGCAGCGCGTCACCGGCAGCGAGGCGCGGGCGCAAGGCGTCGCCGTCGAGGTCGGCGAACGTGAAGCTGCCGTCGACTTGAAGATCGTCGTCGATTACGGCGTCAACATACCGCAAGTCGCCGATGCAGTGCGGCGCAACATCATCAATCGCGTGCGCGCGATGACCGGGCTCATCGTCAAAGAGGTCAACATCGAAGTCAACGACCTATTCTTCCCTGAAGACTCGCAGGCGACGCCTGAACGACCTCGTGTTCAATGATGGAAATGGAGCCGCAAGCTCGCTCGACGCTCGATCCTTTCGAAATCGCGCGCGCGGTCGCTGACACCGTGCGCGCGGTTCCCGAAATCGCCGATCTCGGCTCGGGACGCTATTCCGAAGCAGCAACATACGGCCCGAGTGGGCGCGTGCACGGCGTTGTCGTGCGCGAAGAGCCAACGGGGTTGTTGATCGAAATACACGTCGTCGCTCGTTACAACGCCGACGTCGATCTGGAAAGGATCGCTGGCCGCGTGCGCGAGCGGACGAAAGAAGCGCTTGCGCGTCACGCCGTTTCGGCGCGCGTTGATGTATTCATCGAAGACATCGTTTGACGAGGAGAGCATGAACCTTTTCAATCGGTTGTTGATCATCGTCGTCGATCTGATCCTGCTGACAGCAGCGTCTCTGACGTTGCTGTTGACGCTCGGGTTAGTGCAACCGACGCAGTTGCCCTTTCCTGACGCGCAGCGATTGGCGGCGATGATCGAAAGCGCTCCAAGCGCAGTCATCGCGCAAGCGACGGTGGCCGCAGTCATCGTTGCGTTCTTCTGTCTCGTGTTGCTCTACTTCGAATTGAGGCCGACGTGGCAGCGCCGTCCGAAGAAGATAGCCATCAAACGCGACGCGCTTGGGCTTGTGACCGTAACCTTGCAGAGCGTAGAGGAACTGGCGAGTCATGAAGCTTCGCGCCTTGAAGGGGTGATGGAAGCCAGCGCGCGGGCTCTTCCGGACCGCGAAGGCTTGAAGCTTTTTTGCATGCTCTCCGTCTCGCCCGAGGCGCGCGTCGATCAGCTTGCCAGCCAGGCGCAAGCGCGCATTCAAGAGGCCGTGCAACGCTATCTCGGTCGCAACGTCAAAGAAGTGGCCGTCCACGCGCAGATCGCGCCGCTCGAAGAGCGTCGGCGCGTTCGGTAAACGCGGCGTTCTAGATTCAGCGCGTTCGGCAAACGCGGCGTTCTAGATATGGATGATGATTCGGCGAAGCGTGCGAGAAGGTCCAACGTCAGTGTAAGCCGCAGCGGGACGGAGCGCCGATGGCCCAGCGGAGCGCGTGTGAGGATGCAACACTCGACCGATATCATCGAGGAATGGTGGAACAAGCCATCTTCTCATAGAGTTTCACAACCTAATTCAAAACACGACCGAAACCATCGAGGGAGTTTGAGGTGGAAGATAGACTTCGCGCTGTGATTCAAAGGTTAGGACCAGCCGGCTCGACGGCGTTGGCCGTCCTTTTGGTCGTTCTCGGAACGACGATCATCTTTCGGCCAGCGGTGCTCGCGTGGCTCGTCGGCGTCGCGCTGGTCCTGCTCGGTGCGGGCATACTCGCCCTGATCTTCGTCGATCGAGAACGGGCGCTCTGAAAGGTTCGCGCTGAAGACTGATCTTTTGGGATTCAACGTGGCGGAGGGCTCCATCCCGCACAAACATGGGCTTTTGTGCTGGTGAGATGAGACGAGGCGCGCTCGGCGAAGCGAGCAGCACCGTTGCGCTCCGAGCCTCGCAGACGGAAGATGCCGACGAACACGGCCTCTGCGTCCGCGCTTTTTCGGCGTACCGAATTGAACGCTCGTGGTTAAGTCGTGCGGCGGCGCTCTCGTGCCGCGACCGAATCATCGTATAATGCACGGATGCTGATGGACGCCAAAGAGCTAGCCTTCATTCACGATCTGTACATCGCGCCGGACTGGGGCGAACGCTTCGCCGAACTGTTCGACGAGCACATTGAGTTGCCCGAACAGGGCGAGATCGCATATCTCGGCGCTGGCACAGGCAGTCACGTGTTAGCGTTGGCCGAGCGTGTCGGCGAGAAGACGCGCATCGTTTGCGTCGAAGAGAGTTCGGAACAACTGGATCTTGCCCGCGCCAAAGCAAACGCGGTGAAGGCTGACCCGCGCGTCGAATTCCATACTGCCGCGCTCGACTCGACCGAATTGCAAGGCGCGCGCTTTCAGCTCGTCATCGTAGAGGCTTCGTTGCTTGCACCATCTCGTCTGCCACGCCTCTTCGCCGAAGCCGTGCGCTTGGCCGCCCCGCGCTCGCGAGTTGCGCTCAGCACGGTGACGGCGGCGAGTTTCGGCGAGTTCTTCTCGATCTACTGGGAAGCGCTCGGACGCAGCGACATGGAGGGAAGCGCCACAGAGATCGTCGGACGTTTGATCAACGAACTACCGACCGTCGATGCCACGGAAGAGATGGCACGCCGCGCGGGCTTGCGCGAGCTTTCTTCTTGGACGCGCATCGAAGAATTTCGTTTCGACTCCGGCAATGATTTCCTCGCGTCGCCTTTGATTAAATACCTCTGGCTCCGTCGATGGTTGGCTCAAGTCACAAATGAAGAGGCGCGTGAGCGCGTCCGACAGGAAATCAAGCGGCTCATCGACGAAGAGCGCCACAGCTCATACTTTCCTCTGACCTTTAAAGCGACGCTCGTCAGCGGCACGACGGAAGAGTAAGCGAAAAGATCAGCTTACACGCTCGGCTCTTTAAATGTAGAGACGATCTGGCTCGCGCATCTTCTGCCGCCGACGGTCATTGTCTTTCCCATTCAACTTCATTCCACGCGAGCGCCGAGCCAGCTCTTGCATCCCGGCTCCTGTCTTGCTCGACGCTCGTCTGAAGAGTAGCCGGCAACGGAGAAGTTGAAAGCTTGCGATTTGCACTGCGCTATCTTTTGTCATTAAACTTTGTTCTGCGGTCGAGCAAAATCCGCGGCGGAGGCGAAGCCCTTGGCGAACGAGGTCAAACGCCATGCGGCTTTATCAGATGAGAGGAGCGATCTCCATCTTCTGCCTTGCGGCGCTGTGCGCATCGGCGCAAGCTCTCGCGCCGGATAGGCGAATCGCACAGTACGTTCACGCCGTCTGGCGGACCGAGAACGGATTGCCGCAAAACACCGTGCGCGCCATCTTGCAAACGCGCGATGGTTACTTGTGGCTTGCAACCGACGAAGGGCTGGTGCGTTTCGATGGGCTTCGCTTCACGGTATTCGACAAACAGAACACTGCGGCGATCGCAAGCAACACGATTCAAGTCTTGTACGAAGATGCGCGCGGCGATCTGTGGATTGGAACGGACAAGGGACTAGTGCGTTTGAGCGGACAGGATTTCAGCCTCTTTTCCACCGACCAAGGATTGTCGAGCGCAAACATCAGGGCGATCTACCAAGATCGCCGCGGCGACCTGTGGATCGGCACGCCGGACGGTCTCAACAGGTTCGACGGCGGGCGTTTCGTCACTTACACAGTCGCGCAAGGATTGCCGAGCGATAGCATCGTTTCGTTCTACGAAGACCGCGCTGGCAATCTTTGGATAAACACCAGCGGCGGGCTGGCCCGTTTCGACGGCACGCGATTCATCGCTTACACCACGCGGCAAGGATTTCCAAGCGCCACGGTCACCACCATCAGACAGAGCCGCAACGGAGACCTCTGGTTTGGCACCTCGGTCGGGCTGGTCCTCTTCAAGGAGGACAAGTTCACGATCTATTCGATCAAAGACGGATTGCCGAACGATATGGTCTGGTCTTTGCTCGAAGACGGTGCGGGCAACCTCTGGATCGGGACTGATGGGGGGCTGTGTCTATTCAAGGACGGGCGCTTCGTCACTTATGCGAGCGCGCAAAGTCTGCCGAACAACAGCGTCTTGCTCTTACACGAAGATCGCGACGGCAATCTCTGGCTGGGAACGGCAGGCGGTCTTGTGCGGTTGACCAACGGACAGTTCGATACCTATACGACGCGCGAAGGACTCTCCAACAACGTCATCCTCTCGCTCTACGAGGATCGCGAAGGGAACATTTGGGTAGGAACCGAGGCAGGCGGATTGAACGTCTTCAAAGACAGCAAGTTCGTCACCTACGGATCGCACGACGGATTGACGGACGAAACGGTGTGGACCGTCTACCAAGGGCGCGACGGAAGCATCTGGATAGGGACGCAAGAAGGCGGCCTGAATCGTTTCAAAGATGGCCGTTGGACCGCCTACACTGTGCGCGATGGGCTTCCAAGCAACACCGTGCGCGCCTTGTGCGAAGATCGCACCGGTGCGCTGTGGATCGGCACGCCGCGCGGCTTGGCGCGCCTTGCAGCCGGGCGCATCACCGTCTATACGGTACAAGACGGGCTGTCAAGCGATGCCGTGTGGGCGATTCATGAAGATCGGCAAGGACAGCTCTGGGTCGGCACGCTCGGCGGTTTGACGCTGATGCGTGACGGACAATTCAAAATCTACACGACGAGCGACGGAATGTCAGACGATGCCGTGCTCGCCATCGAGTCGAGCCGCGACGGGAGCGTCTGGATCGGCACGCGCAGCGGCGGGGTGAATCGGCTCGACGGCGAGCGCTTCACCATCTATTCGACGGAAAAAGGTCTTTCGGACAACAGCGTGCGCGCTCTCCGCGAAGATCCTGATGGGACGCTCTGGATCGGCACGCGGCGCGGTGGGTTGAACAGGTTGCGCGATGGACGCTTGACGACTTACACGACGCGCGACGGACTCGCCGACGATTGCGTCTATCAAATCCTCGACGATGAACAGGGTAACTTGTGGATGAGCTGCGCCAAAGGCGTCTTTCGCGTCAGTCGGCGCGAACTCAACGACTTCGCCCAAGGCAAAATCGAACGGCTCACTTCGGTCTCCTATGGAACAGCCGACGGCATGCAGAGCCGCGAATGCAACGGCGGTCAGCCCGCCGGATGGCGCGACGCGCAAGGCCGACTCTGGTTTCCGACGACCAAAGGCGTGGCGGTCATCTCGCCGAACAACCTGCGTCTCAACCAAGTTCCGCCGCCAGTGGTGATCGAGAGCGTCACGGTGGATGGCGAGAGTTACGATCCGCGACTTCGGGCCGAGGTTCCGGCGGGCACACGCCGACTCGAATTTCAGTTCACCGCGCTCAGTTTCGTCGCGCCCGAAAAAGTGCGTTTCAAATACAGGCTCGAAGGCTTCGACAAGGATTGGGTCGATGCTGGCACTAAACGCACGGCAAGCTACACAAACATTCCACCGGGAAACTACGAGTTCCGCGTCATCGCCGCCAACAACGATGGCACGTGGAATCAAGTCGGAGACTCTTTCGATTTCTACTTGCGGCCACACTTTTACCAAACTCACTGGTTCTACCTGCTCATCGCGCTCGGGTTGGCAGCAGTCGGCTGGTTCATCTATCGTTTGCGGTTGCAGCAAGTGCAAGCGCGTTTCGCCGCCGTGCTGGCCGAACGCAACCGCATGGCGCGCGAGATACACGATGCGCTCGCGCAAGGCTTCGTCGGCATTGGCCTACAACTCGAAGCCATCGAGCGCGCGCTAGCCGAATCGCCGCCGCTTGCGCAGCGCCATCTGGAAACGGCCAAACACATGGTAAGCTACAGTTTGACGGAAGCGAGCCGCATGGTTTGGAACCTCCGCTCGCCGACGCTTGAGGCGAACAACCTCGCCGAAGCGCTTGACGAGATGGCGCATCGAGTGGCGCGCGGCACGCAAACGGACGTTGAAGTGCGCGTCCGCGGCACGCCGCGACGCTTGACCGAACTGGTGGAGAACAACCTCCTGCGCATCGGGCAAGAAGCCATCACCAACGCAATGAAGCACGCCCGCCCGCAACGGATCTGCGTCGAGGTCTTCTTCGAGCCGAAGCGCGTTGAACTGCGCATCGAAGACGACGGTTGCGGTTTCGATGTGGAAGCCTCTTCGCGCAACGGCCATTTCGGTCTGCTCAACATGCGCGAGCGCGCGCGCCAAATCAAAGGCGAGTTGAAGATCGAAAGCCAGCCCGGACGCGGCACGCAAGTCAGCGTCAGCGTGCCGCTGTGAAACTCGGCTGAGTTATTCGCTCCCGCAAAGCGCGCCGTCGCCGCCCCAGTCGGCGAGCCGTTTTGCAAACGCGACATCCACCGCGCCAACATCGAGGCGCGCGGACGAAAAGGCGTCGGCCTTTGGCCTGTGACATTCGGCGGTGCGCGTTCATGCTGATGACCGATGGCCGCCCGAAAGAGAGATCGACAAAAGGGAGGGTCATATGGGCAAAGATAAACCCATCCGCATCCTGGTCGCCGATGACCACTTCGTGGTCCGCATGGGTCTTGCCGCGCTCATCAATACGCAACCCGACATGACGGTGGTTGCCGAGGCGACGAACGGCAAGGAGGCCGTCGAGCTTTTCCGTCGACATCGCCCGGACATCGCGCTGTTGGACCTGCGCATGCCAGAGATGAACGGGATCGAAGCCATCGCGGCGATCCGCAACGAATTTCCCGATGCGCGCCTCGTCGTCCTCAGCTCATATGACGGCGACGAAGACATATACCGCGCGTTGCAAGCCGGCGCGCGCGGTTACTTGCTCAAGAACATGCTGCGCGAAGGGGTGCTCGAGACCATCCGCACCGTTCATGCCGGATTGCGTCGCATCCCTGAGGATATCGCCGCGCGTTTGGCCGAACGGATGAGCCGCGACCCGCTCACGCCACGTGAAATTGAAGTGCTTGAATTGATCGTGCGCGGCAAGAGCAACAAAGAGATCGCTTACGCGCTCAAGATCACCGAAGGGACAGTCAAAATCCACGTCAACAACATCCTCAACAAACTCGGCGTCGCCGACCGTACGCAGGCGGCCATCTTCGCTTTGAAACACGGGCTGGTCCACCTCGAATAACGCGCTCGCGCCCGTTGAAATACGGACTGGTCCCCCGGATAATGCGCCCCTGAACGGGCGCGCGCCGCTCGGCGCGCATCAATTCCGTCCCGAACGTTCAAAGGAAAGCTTAACCGACTAACAGCTAAGTCCGGCCTTTAAGTCAAGCGGTTTGACTTTACGTTCAAAGGCGTAGTTTTGGTGGACCAGTTACAAACGCCACGCGCGTCTTTCGCGTCAAGCGGTTTGACTTTACCTTCAAAGA
>NZ_PSLQ01000065.1:0-21374 GCF_040289685.1 Pyrinomonas sp. | reverse complement strand
AAGACGCGAAAAGGCACCGATATCCACGCCCTCTTTCACCGCTTCCGCGGCATCTTCCGGCGACGCGACCGAGCCTTTTCTCGGCACGATTCCGATGACCGGAACCTCGCAAAGTTCTTCTATCATCGACGGGTTGGTCAACTCAGCGACGTCGGTCGTCTGCGGGTCATATCCGGAAACGACCACGCCCAATACCTCCAATCCACGACTACGCGCGTAATGCACGGTGAGGAACGTGTGATTCAAAGTCCCCAACGTAGCGCGCGCGACGATCAGAACGGGCAACTTGAAATCGAGCGCCAAGCTCGCCATGTCATAACCCCTTTCGATCGGCACGGAGAGACCGCCTGCGCCTTCGACGATGACCGTATCGTATCTCGAAGAGAGATGCTCCCAAGCTTTTCGGATGGCAGCGAGATCGACGCACCGCGCGGCGCGTCTTGCCGCGACGAGCGGGGCCAGCGGCTCAGCATAAGCGCATGGGACGACCACTTCGCGCGGCTCTTCGATGCGCGCGGCTTGAGCCAAAAAGGCGCCATCAGAAAATGTGCCTTCGCGCGCCATCGCAAAAAGGTCGCCAGAGAGAACGACGCCCGTCTCGATCGGTTTCATGACGCCGACTTTGAAGCCACGCTCGACCAACCAGCGGGCTATCCCTGCGCCGAAGACCGTCTTCCCAACCCCTGTGTCCGTGCCGGTGATGAAGAAACTTCTCAACACGCTCCCTCTATCTCCGTTTGCGAACCTGTGCAAGCCCTTGATGCGCGCACGCCGCGTCTCGCCGTTTCAGGCACCGCAGTTCCCGCACGCCACATCGCGCAAGATTGCGCGAGTATTCCCCTCGCTACATTCTTGGCGTCGAGGGCCCCCGGCTGCGCGCCGTGGGGTGTTTGACTCGCGCCTTCGTTCTCCTCGCCGCTTTAGAGCTTTGATCCCGTCTCGAAGTAGTGTCAAAAACTCCCGTGCAAGTTAACCTTTCGCCAGCGCTGCAAGATCGTCTCTCGTCGCGCGAAAAGCTTCGCACAAGATATGCGACATCTCCTGCAGCTCTTCGAGCGTCGAAGCGAGCGGCGGCATGAAGATCAGGACGTTGCCGATGGGGCGCACCAGCAATCCTCTCTCGCGCGCCGCATGAGCGACCCGCCATCCGACTTGATCGCGATAGGCGAATCCCTCTTTGGTCGCGCGATCTTTGACGAGTTCGATTCCGACCATGAACCCAGCTTGTCGGACGTCGCCAACGAAAGGCTCTTCGGCAAGCGGAAAAATCCACGCGGAGAGCGCCTCGATCTTTTCGGGCAACCGCGGCAGCAACTTCTCTAAAAGCTCGAGGTTCGCTAGCGAAACGGCGGCGGCGAGCGGATTGCCGGCGTATGAATGGCCGTGAAAGAAGGTCCGGCCCGAATCGACTTCGCCCAGAAAAGCCTCGAATATCTTTTCGGTCGCAAGCGTCGCGCCGATCGGAAGATACCCGCCCGAAAGGCCTTTGCCCAAGCAGAGCAGATCGGGCGCGACATCTTCGCCGTGGCAGGCGAACATCGGGCCTGTGCGCCCGAAACCGGTCGCCACCTCATCCACGATCAGCAGCGCCCCGTATTCATCGCAGAGCCGGCGCAAACCGCGCAAAAAGCCGCGCGGTGGAACGATGATCCCGCCAGCGCCTTCGACTGGTTCGACGATCACCGCCGCGATCTCGTCTCGTCGCCGACGCAAAATCTCCTCCGCCGCTTGGAGGCTTTCTGCTAGCGGATCGGGAGCTGCACTGCGATACGGATACGGATAAGGCACGCGCGGGTGCGGCGGGAGCAGAGCGGTGAACGGCCAGTGAAACATCTCATCAGGCGAGACGCCGACCGCGCCCAGAGTATCGCCGTGGTAGTTATTGTGGAAGCCGAGGACGAGGTGTTTGGTTGGCGCGCCTTGATTCGCCCAAAACTGCACGGCGATTTTGATCGCCGCTTCCACCGCTCCGGCTCCGTTGTCCACGTAAAAGACGCGCGTCAAGCCTCGCGGGGCGATCTTCGCCAATTTCTCCGCCAACAATATCGCCGGCACGTTGCTCATCCCGAGCAAGGTCGAATGCGCCACTTGTCCGAGCTGTTCCGTGAGCGCGCGGTTCAGCTCCGGAACGCGATGGCCGTGAACGTTCAACCAGATCGAAGACGTGCCGTCGTAGTAAGCGCGCCCGCGCGTATCGAACAATCGCACGCCCTCGCCGCGCACGATGATGAGCGGATCGTCCGCGATGTACTGCTCCATGTGCGTGAAAGGGTGCCACAAATGCGCCTTATCGAGCGCCTCGAGCTTTTCGTCGCTCAACCCAGTCTTCTCCCCTCGCGTTTGCGTCGCTTCGGCAGGCGACGAAGCCTGAATTTGCCGTTTGGTCGCTTTCTCCCTCGCCGTAGTCTCGGCGGTCCTTCGGTTCAGCTTGCGCGGTAGCTCTTTCATGACCGATCAAATAGCTCCGATTCGTTCCCTCCAAACAGATGACCCGACGCGCGTCGTTCAAGCTCCGAATTGCGGTCGGGCGCTGCAATGCCGAGTCGCGACTGCGCGCCCGCCGCGCGGCACACCCCGTTCAAGATCAGAACCGCTCCAGCTTCCAGCATCCCGGCGCCGACAGAGGTGAGCAGCAACAGATCACCTCTTTGCAAGCGCCCCTCGGAGCGGGCCACGTCGAGCGCAAGAGGAATGGTCGCCGCTGAGCTATTGCCGCATCGGTCAACTACCTCGACCGTCTTCTCAGGGCCGATGCCCAACAATCTTCCGGCTTCGCGGATTAACCGGCGATTGGCTTGGTGCGGAACCCACCAGCGAACATCTTCCGCTGTGACGTTGGCTCTGGCGAGCGCGATCTTTCCGGCTTCGGCCATGCGTCGCACGGCGTGACGAAAGAGGCTTGAGCCGTCTTTGATGCGCATGAAGTGTCGCCCTGCGGCGACCGCTTCGGGCGTCAACGGCTCACGGCTGCCGCCAGCGCGAACGAGGATCTCGTCCCAACGTGAGCCATCCGCACCGAGATAAACGCTCAACAATCCTCTGCCGGGAACCGCGACCACAGCGCCTGCGCCATCGGCAAACAGGGGCGCTGTTGCCGGATCGCGCTGGTCCACCCGCCGCGAAAGCACGTTCGCCCCGATCACCATCACCGCGCAACCATGCGCTTCGCCGTAGGCATCGCCGAGCGCGAGCGCATAAATGAATCCAGCGCACGCGCCAGCAAGATCGATCGCGCCAGCTCGGCCCAAACCGAGCCTGTGTGCTACCCGCGGAGCCGTCGGCGGCAAAGGATGATCGGGAGTGCTCGTCGCCAAGATCAACAGACCGATCTCTTCGGGCTTCACTCCGGCATCGAGCAACGCGCGTTGGCCGGCACACACGGCGAGATCGGAAGTCGCTTCTTGGGGCGCCGCGACCGGTCTTGCGTGCACTCCGGTGCGCTTGGCCACCCATCCCGCTTCGAGTCCGAGGGCGCGTTCCGTCTCGTCGCTACGAACGCGCCTCTCAGGTAGAGCCGAACCGATGCCGATCAACTTCATCGTCGCTGCTGCTGATTCCTCGCTTCTTCGACCGACTTTCTCGCGCGGCTCAAGCGCGTCCGCTGTGCGCACGAAAGACGTGCGCCGCGCAACTTACGCCGACCGGCTTTCAGCGCGGACCGAGCTACGCCCTCGACAACTGAACCCACGCGTGAAGCGGCGGGACACCATTACGCTTGTTCGTCTCCGCATCGCTCCTCTTCGACTTCAGCTTCAAAACCTGCTGGAAAACCCAGAGCGGAATCTTTCAACGAGAAGCGCATCACAGGCCGTTCGGAAAAGCATCGAGCGCTTGGGCGATCTGCTCCGAAGAGTGCGTCGCCATCGGAGCAAGGCGAATCCGGCTCGTGCCTTGCGGCACCGTCGGCGGCCTGATCGCCGGAGCGAAAACGCCGGCGTTTTCAAGATCAACGGCGAGTTTAAGCGCCTGTTCCGCTTCGCCGATCATCACCAAGAGCATCGGGGCCAGCGGGTCGCCTTTCACTTCGTACCCTTTCTCTCGCAATCCATCGCTCAAGCGCCGACGGTGCTCACGCGCCGCTTGTCGTCGCCACGGCTCACCTTCGACGACCTTTAACGCACACAATGCGGCAGCGGCCAGCGCTGGAGAGATGGCCGTGCTGTAGATGAACGCGCGAGCGCGATTGACGATGAAACGGATCAACGCCTCGCTTCCGACGACGAAACCGCCTTGCAAACCGAGAGCTTTCGACAACGTGCCGATCTGCACAGGGACGCGATCTTCGATGCCGAAGTGCGCCGCCGTTCCCCTTCCGCCGGGGCCAATAACCCCCGTCCCGTGCGCATCGTCAACGACGAGAAGCGCATCCAGCTCTTCACAGAGTTCGACGAGTTCCGGCAACGGAGCGAGATCGCCATCCATGCTGAAGACGCCATCCGTGACGACTATGCGCGCGCCGCGCTTCGAAGAGGCGCGAAGCAATCTCCTCAAGTCATCCACGTCCGCGTGCCTGTAGCGACGAACTTCGGCGCCCGAAAGCCGCGCGCCGTCGTGCAAGCTCGCGTGGACCAACGCGTCGAGAAAGATCGCGTCGCGCGGCGTCGCCAGCGCGCTCAGCACGCCGACGTTGGTCGCGTATCCGCTCGAGAAAACGAGCGCCGCCTCGGTCCCCTTGAAGCTGGCGAGCCCGGCTTCCAACCTTTCGTGCGCCTCCAGATGGCCGCAGACCAACGGCGAGGCGCTAGCGCCCAACCCATAAAGTTCGAGCGCCTCTTTGGCCGCGGCGATGAGACGCGGATCATCGGCCAAACCGAGGTAGTTGTTGGAAGCCAGATTGATGAGCCGCTGGCCTTTTGCTGTAATGACCGGCCCAGCGCGATCGAAACGCCGCAACTCGCGACGCAAGCTTCGCGCTGATAAGCGATCGAGCGTCTCAGTCCACTGAACGCGCATGGACTCTTTCGGCCTCTCCTCTTTCGCACGTTCGTTCCCAAACCGGTTCGAGCCCCAGATCCCGCAGCATGCTCCAATCGGCTTCGGCAGCTTGTCCCTTTTCCGTCAAGTAATCGCCGAGGAAGATGCTGTTGGCGATCAACAACGCTAGCGGCTGCAAAGCTCGCAGGTGGATCTCGCGTCCGGCGGAAGCGCGCAGTTCTGATTGCGGGTTCACCAAGCGGAAGACGGCGAGCACACGCAAGCAACGCCACGGAGTCAAATCTCGCACCGTGCGTCCATCGCCGAGCGGCGTCCCGCGAATGGGGATCAGGAAGTTGACGGGAATCGAATCGGCGCCGAGTCGGCGCAAAGAGTAGGCCAGTTCGACGATCTCTTCATCGGTTTCGCCCATGCCGACGATGACGCCCGAACAGAGCGAGATACCGGCACCTTTGATCGCCGAGATGGTTTTGAGGCGGTCGGCGTAAGCATGTGTCGTCGTGATCTCGCTGTAACGCGCAGCGCTTGTATTCAAGTTGTGGTTGTACGCATCGACGCCAGCGCGTTTGAGCGCGTACGCTTTTTCCGGATCATCGAGCAATCCCAAACAAGCGCAGACTTCAAGCGGCAGTTCAGCCTTGATGCGCTGCGTCGCTTCGGCGACGCGCTCTATGTCGCGCCACGTCGGGCCGCGCATGGCCGTGACGATACAGAAGCGATGGGCTCCGGCTTCATATGCCTTGCGCGCTTCGGCCAGCATGCTCGCCGGATCGAGCATCGGATAGCGTGCGATCTCGCTCGCGGCATGGCGCGATTGCGAGCAGTAGCCGCAATCTTCCGGACAGAAGCCGCTCTTGGCGTTGAGCAAGACGTTGACTTTGACTTTGTTGCCGAAAACAGCCCGCCGCACGCGCCACGCCGCGTCAACCAAAGGCAAAGTCTCCGCATCAGCAAGCCGCAAAAGCGCCAGCGCTTCGTCTTCGGCGGGAGGTTGATTGCGAAGCGCGTTTTCGACCAGCGAATTCCAGTCCATTGGTTTCACCTTCCTCGATGGATCAAAGAGAGCTTTTCGACCGAACGCTTTCGTCTCTCGTAACCGGTTTTCGGCGATGACGAGGCGTCCGCGTTCAGAAAATTTTAGGTTCAACCGAATCTAGCAGAATCGAGATCCGCAGCGAAAGCTAGCGCCATCAGTCAACTTTCGTCCAACTCAGCGGACGATATGACGCCGGCTTCGTAAAGATCCAACAGATGAAAGCCGACGATGACCAGCGCGTGATCGATCACGCCGCGCGCGATCAAGTGCGCGACGTCGCGCCGCGAGATCAAACGAACCACCGTCTGCTCCGTGCCGTCGGAAGAGGGCGCGCAGATCTGTTCGACATCTTGCGCGAGGAAAGTATGTATCCAGTTGTTCTGGATTGCGGGATTGGGGCGCGCCCGACCGAGCGCGATGATTCGACGCGCACGGTAGCCCGTCTCCTCCAACAGTTCGCGCGCCGCCGCCTCGCGCGGCGTCTCTGCGCCATCTACCATGCCACCCGGAATCTCCAACGTCACCTCGTCCGTTCCATGACGGTACTGTTCGATCATGACGACGTGGCCGTCGCGCGTAAGCGGCACAACGTTGATCCAATCGGGCGCATCGAGCAGGTAGAAGTCGTGGGCGCGGTCGCCGCGCGGATCTATGTTTCGATGGCGTTCGACGCGAAAGACGCGACAATCGGCCACGTGCTCGACGGCCACCGACCGCCAGGCCAACTCTTCGCGCGCGGCGTTGAGTTCCTTCCGTAGCTCTTCCACGTCGTGTATTGTGCGCGTTCGGTCGCTCATGACTCGATGATCTCCACGCGCGGCTTGATCTCCGATTTCGGGATCAAGCTGGGCCAGTAAGCGACCACTTCTTCGACCTTCGGTCTTCCACCAGCGAAACCGGTTACTGCGGGCGGACCGGTCAGAATAAGCGGCGCGATCTCTTTGGTGAAACGCTCGACCGCCGCTCGATCTTGTCCGCGCACTCCAACGCGCAGTTGCACTTCGGGGATATCGGGCGACGGTTCGCCCGCCAGCGGCCCATGCGTCGCGTTGACGCCGACGTATTCGGTCAAGATTTGATCGAACTTCAAGCCCAAACGTTCGAGCCGAGCGCGCAAGATGCGATCAGCGGCCTTGGCCTTTTCGTAGGCTTCGGGCCAAGCGTAGACGAGCGTGCCGACCGCCTTGTAGCCAGCAAAGTAGCTGATCGAAACTTTCAACTGATCCGTGCAGGGTCGCCCCTTGATGCCGAACACGCGGACGCGATCCGGACCGGCATCTTCGAGTCGAATGGTGGTGAAATCGGCGATGCAATCGGGCGTGATGTAAGCGCGCGGATCGCCCATCTCATAGACAAGCTGTTCTTTGACTGTTTGGATCGAGACGCGCCCGCCCGTCTTTTCGTGCTTGGTGACGATGAACGTCCCATCGGGATGAGCTTCAACTATCGGATAACCGACATTGGCCAAGTCTGGGATCGATCGCCACTGGTATTGACAGTTTCCGCCGGAGCATTGGGCACCGCATTCGATGATGTGGCCAGCGACCGTTCCAGCAGCGAGGCGATCCCAGTCATCCTCTTTCCAATCGAATTCGTAGATCATCGGCGCGAGCGTCAATCCCGTGTCGGTCGCGCGTCCGGCGATGACCACTTGCGCGCCGTTGCGCAACGCCTCGACGAGCGGCCACGCGCCGAGATAAGCGTTGGCGCTCTGGACGCGGTCGCGCACCGTGGCGAGCGGCGCGCCCGTATCCATGTTGCGAAGCTCGATGCCGCGCGCGAGCAGATCGTCCAAGCGATCCATGATGTCGTCGCCGGTAACGGTTGCGATGCGCACGCGCAGCCCCAGTTCGCGCGCCGCGTCGCGCACGGCGATGGCGCAACCGTGAGGGTTAACGCCGCCAGCGTTGGTAATGACGCGGATCCGTCGCGCGACGCACGTTGGAAGTATCTGGCGCATCAGCGGGACGAAATCGCGCGCGTATCCGGCGTTCGGGTCGCGCGCGCGCTGTTTTTGCATGATCGACATAGTGACTTCGGCCAAATAGTCGAGCATCAGGTAGTCAATTGGTCCTTCTTCCACCTGCCGCACGGGCGCGTCGATCATGTCGCCCCAGAAACCTTGACCGCTGGCAATGCGAATCTTTTCTCTCATCTTCAGGGTCCAGTGTAGATCAGCGTTCGCTCTAACTTTGCGCGAATCATGCGCGCGCGGTCAACTCGAAGGGGGAGATTATCTATCGAAACGCGACGAAAAGAGAAATGGAGATGGCAGTAGATGGGCGCGCGCACATAGTCTGCACCTATCGGAGCGTAAGCGAAAGGAGCTCGAAACCATCATCAAACGCGCGATCTTTTGAAGCGATTCCCAAAAGACGGATCGCGCGCGAAATCTTTTGGCTTCGCCCGCAAGCGCGTGCGCGCTTTGTCGTCAGGGCAAAGGTTTGATGCGCGGGTTGAGTTCGCGCGCCCTCTTGTATGCGGTTTGCGCTTCTTGCGTGCGCCCCAGACGTTGCAACGTGCGCGCCAGATGGTAATAAGCTTGCGCGTTTCGCGGATCGAGGCGCGTCGCCTCCTCAAACCTTTCAACCGCCGCTGGCAAGTCTCCGGCGCTGAGTTTGGCGAGACCTGTGTTCAGCGCAAAGACGGCCGCTTGCATGTTCGACTTCAGCTTGTTCAAGCGAGCTGCTTCTTGGAACTCGCGTCGTGCGCCTTCGAGATCGCCTTTTTGACGCAGCGCCGTGCCGAGCGTGTTGTGAATCTCCGGCGCTTCCGGCGCAAGCCGCAACGCTTGGCGAAAAGCGGCAATGGCGCCGTCGAGATCGCCGCGCTGTTGCAACGCCGTACCGAGCGCATAGTGCGCCTCGGCGTAACTGGGCTTGACACTCACGGCGGCGCGGAAAGCTTCTACCGCACGGTCGAGCTTCGATTGTTGCATGAAGATAACGCCGAGCGTGTAGTGCGCTTCCGGCAGAGATGATTGCAAATTGATGGCGCGCTCCAGTTCGGCGATGGCATCGTCGAACCGGTCTTTCTGTTTGAGCGCGAGCGCTAGATTGTAGTGGGCTTCAGCGTTGTTCGGATCTATCTCGATGAGCCGCCTGTATTGCGCGATGGCCCCGTCGTAATCGCCTTTCTGAATCAATGCCATGCCGAGATTGTGATGGGCGATGACGTTACGCGGATCGAGCTTGAGCGCCGCGCGAAAGGCTTCGATCGCACCGTCGGGATCGCGCTTCTGCACGAGCGCGAGACCCAAGTCATTGTAAGCTTGGACGAAATCCGGACGCAGTTTGATCACGGTGCGAAAAGATTCGATGGCGCCATCGAGATCTTCGTCTTGTTGGAGGACGAGTCCCATGGCGTGGCGCGGCTCGATCTCATTGGGCGAAAGACGCACGGCGGTGGAAAGCGCTTCGAGCGCGCCCTGCACGTCGCGCGTTCTCTGCAACGCGAGGCCCAAGTAGTAGTGCGCGTCCGCGTGATTTGGCATCAGTTGCGTTGCCTTGCGTAGCGCGGCGATGGCCCCCGGTATATCTTGCGTGAACCAACGCGCCGTGCCGAGATAGTAGTAGGCCTCTCCGTAATCGGGTTTCAACCGGACCGCCGCTTCGAACTCGGCGATGGCTTGCCCCAGCAGCCCCTTGGTGCCAAGCGCGAAGCCCAAGTTCAGATGGGCTTCCGGCCATTCGGGGCGCAACTCGGTCGCCATCCTGAACTGTTCGATGGCGCCGTCGATCTCCTGCTGCTTCAACAAAGCGATGCCGCGATTGTAGTGTTCTGCCGCCAGCGCGCGGTTCTTCCGTTGAACGTCGGCAACAGGCGCGCGGCGGCGTGCCCCTTCGCCCTTTTTCTGCGCGGCGGCGAGAGAACAAAGGAGCAGGAAGAGCGCAAACAGAGCGAGCGCCGATCTTTGTCGAATCATGTCCACCTTCAACTCCAAACGCCGGGTTCTCGCGCGCGGTTCATCTCTTCTCGCGTCGCGCATCTGACGCAAGTCCCATCAGCTCACTTCTTCGCGCCGTTCTGCGTGCGGATCACCCCGACGCCTTCGCGCACGGTGATGATCTGATTGACGCCCAGATCGCTCAACAGGTCGATTTGGCCGCTGGGCCAGCGGATCTCGAGCTGTTTGATGCGCGTGGCGCGTCCGACGCCGAAATGGACGCGCAGGTCGTTTTGCGAATAGTAGCTTCCGCCGCTTCTCACCTCATCGATCTGCGCGCCGTCTTCCGTCACGCACTTAATGCGCGCGCCGATGCCATCGCGGTTGGACTTGACGCCGACCGTTCTGATCTTGATCCAGTTGTTCTGACCGCTCGTTTCGGCACGGAGCAATTCCGGATATGCGTTCACGGGGTTGATCAGAACATCTATGTCGCCGTCGTTGTCGTAATCGCCGAAGGCGGCGCCGCGAGCGGGCGTGGGTTCGAGCACGGCTCCGCCGACCTTCTCCGAGATGTCTTCAAAGCGTCCATTGCGCAAGTTCTTGTAGAGCACCTTGCGTTGAGCGTATCCCGCTTCGGTGGTCAACTTTTCAACTTCCGGATAGACGTGGCCGTTGACGAGAAAGATATCGAGCCAGCCATCGTTATCCATGTCGAAGAAGCCGCACCCCCAACCGAGCCAGCGCGTGTTGATCCCTATGCCGGAAGGGAAAGTCACATCATCGAAGATCGCTTTGCCGATGTTGCGGTAAAGCGTTGACGTATCGCCGGAGAAATTGGTCTTGAAGATGTCGAACCATCCATCGCGGTCATAATCGCCGGCGGCGACGCCCATGCCAGCTTGCGGTTTGCCATCAATGCTGAAGGCGCATCCGGCTTCGATGGCGATATCGGTGAACGTTCCGTCGCGGTTGTTGCGATAAAGGGTTGCCGGGGCCGAATCGTTGGCAACGTAGATGTCTGGCCAACCATCGTTATCGAAGTCGGAGACGACGACGCCGAGTCCATATGTGCCGTTGTTCTTGGTGATGCCCGACTTATCCGAGACATCGGTGAATGTGCCATCGCCGTTGTTGCGGTAGAGCATGTTGACGCCGCCCTTCAAACCGGGCGGACCGCAAGCGACCGTCAGACCTTTGTACAGACACGGTCCGGTCTCCGGCAGCGGAGCGGTCTTCGGATCGAAATCTATGTAGCTGGCGACGAACAGATCGAGGTTGCCGTCGCGATCGTAATCGACAAAAGCGCAGCCCGATCCCCACTTCGTTCGGTTGTTGGCGACGCCCGCCTTTTCCGCCACTTCCGTGAAGGTGCCGTTGCCGTTGTTGTGATAGAGGGCGTTTCGTCCGTAGTAACTGACGAAAAGATCATCGTGACCGTCGTTGTCGTAATCACCAACGCAAACGGCTTGGCCCCATCCAGTCCGCACGAGGCCAGCCCGTTCGGTTACGTCCTCGAAAGTGCCGTTGCCGCGATTGCGATAAAGGCGGTTTGTCGGAAGCGGATCGCGCGGCGGCCCGTCGAGGCGCGTTCCGTTGACCAGGAAGACGTCGAGCCAGCCGTCGTTGTCGTAATCGAAAAAGGCTGCGCCACAACCGGTGGTTTCAAGCAGATAACGGTTGCGTTTCTCGTCGCCGTAGATCGTTTTGGCCGTGATGCCGACCTGCTGCGCGACGTTCACGAATTTGACGGGCGCCTCGCTGTTGACTTGCGGAAGCGCTGTGGAGAGCAGCGAAAGCGCCGATACCGAGAGCGAAACTAATCGCCGCAAGCAGTTTGCCGTTGGTCGAAAGGATAGACCGAACATCTATTCAACACCTCACGCGCAGCGTCGCGCTTCCAAAAACGGGTTCGACCGCACACGCGCCCGCATTTGCCGCGCGGCGAACTTGATTGTTTCGTCACATCATAGTTAATTCTAGTTTGTTGGCTCAAGCAGATTGAGATCGCGCCCCTTTCGCTCGCAGCTACGGCAAGCGATCCGAGGGAGTTTTTGCGTGTCTTTCGACGCTTTGACGGAAAAGGGATCACCCGTCAGCGGAACGACGCTGGCGGCGTTTGGGCATCGCGATTTTCGGCTCTTTTGGTTGGGGCAGCTCATCTCGGTGACCGGCTCGCAGATGCAGCTTGTCGCCATCAATTGGCACGTTTACGTCTTAACCGGGTCGGCTGCCGCGCTCGGCCTAGTCGGATTGGTGCGCGTGCTACCGATCATTGTCTGCTCGCTTCTGGGCGGCATCGCCGCCGATGCGCTCGACCGCAAGCGTCTAATGCTCGTCACACAGAGCATCATGCTCATTTCAGCGGCGCTGCTTGCCGCGGTGACGGCACGCGGTCTGCAGAGCGTATGGCCCATCTTTTTATTGACGGCCATCTCGTCGGCAGCGACGGCCTTCGATAGCCCGGCGCGGCAAGCGTTGCTTCCGCGACTCGTGCCGCCGCGCGACTTTCCGAGCGCCGTGACGCTCTCGTTCATCGTCTTTCAAGTGGCGCTGATCGTCGGTCCGGTGCTGGCCGGTTTGTTGCTCGGCAGAGTGGGACCTGCGGCGGTGTACGCGCTCAACGCCGCGTCTTTCATCGCGGTGATCATCGCGCTGCTTTTCATCAGGGCGAGCGGAGCGGTCGAATCCGCCAATGGCAACGGCATCAGTTGGCAGGCGTTGGTCGAAGGGTTGCGGTTTGTCTGGCGCACGCCGATCATCGTGCAAACGATGACGCTCGATTTCGTCGCAACGTTTTTCGCCTCGGCGACGGCGCTGCTCCCGATCTTCGCGGCGGACGTATTACAGGTCGGCGCGCGCGGGCTTGGTTTTTTGGCTGCGGCGCCCGCCGTCGGCGCGATCATTGCCGGGACGCTGCTCGCGCGCGTGCGGCAGTGGCAGCAGCCCGGGAAGACGATCGTGCTAGCCGTCGTCGTTTACGGTGCGGCGACGGCTCTCTTCGGTCTTTCGCGTAACTTTTGGTTTTCGCTCCTGATGTTGGCCTTGACGGGCGCGGCGGACACCGTGAGCACCGTGCTGCGCCAAATGATTCGTCAGCTCGCCACGCCGGATCACCTGCGCGGACGCATGACCTCGGTCAACATGATCTTCTTCATGGGTGGTCCGCAGTTGGGCGAGTTCGAGGCTGGCATCGTCGCCGAATTCATCGGCGCGCCGCTTTCAGTCTTCACTGGCGGCATCGGGTGCATTCTGGCTGCGCTCGTCGCGCTCTTCAAAGCGCGCAGTCTGCTGAGCTACAGGTTGCCGGATGGAACGGCGGAGCGTGGGCCAACGCGGTGAACGCTCGGCATCGGCAAGCTTCCGCAACGCAAGACGCGGGGTTCAATTGGGAAGGGACCGGACCAGTCGCGCATCGGCGAGCTTCCGCAACGGCAGATCACGAATTTCGCCCATCGAAGCGACGCTCGTCCGTTTATTTTTCGCGCGCCTTGACGCCACTCTTTGTCTCGTTCGCGGCGGCTGTGTTATGTTGAAGCGGCTCGAAGTAGGCTCTGCTGAAAGAACCCATTCGTCTCGCTATGTTTTCTGACCCTCGAACCTCTTCGGCAACGACGCGCGCGCGACTGCGCGAACTAGCGGCTGAACTACAAGAACTCGAAGCCAAGCTCCGCCTCGGTGGCGGCCCCGACAAGATCGAGCGACAGCACGAACAAGGGAAACTGACGGCACGCGAGCGCATCGACTTGCTGCTCGATCGCGATTCTTTCGCGCAAGAGATCGGCTTGCTGATCGCTTACGATCAATACGACGGAGCAGCGCCAGCCGCTGGCGTGGTCACCGTCATCGGTCGCGTCGGCGGGCGCGAAGTGGTCGTCGTCGCCAACGATGCCACCGTCAAAGCTGGTTCGTGGTGGCCTGAGACGATCAAGAAGATCTTGCGCGCGCAAGAGATCGCCATGCGTTCGCGCGTGCCGATCATCTACTTGGTTGATTCAGCGGGCGTCAATCTGCCTTATCAAGGCGGCGTCTTTCCCGGCCAATACGGCGCAGCGCGCATCTTCTACTACAATTCGATCATGCGCCGTTACTTGCGCGTGCCACAGATCGCCGCCGTGATGGGACCGTGTATTGCCGGCGGCGCATATTTGCCCGCGCTATCGGATGTCATCGTGATGGTCGAAGGCACTTCATTCATGGGTTTGGGCGGCGCAAACTTGGTCAAAGGTGCGACCGGGCAGACCATCGACAACGAAACCTTGGGCGGCGCCCGTACGCACACGGCCATCTCCGGCGTCGCGCACTATCGAGCGCCCAACGACGAAGCGTGCATTGCGAAGATCCGAGAGTTCATCGCTGAGCTTCCGCCGCCAGTGCGCATGCCAGCCTCCATCGGCGAGGCGCGCGAACCCGGACGCCCAGAGACGGACATCTACGATCTTTTGCCGGATGACCATCGCCAGCCATACGATGCTTACGAAGTTTTGAAATGCATACTGGATGATGGACACCTAGATGAGTTTCAAGCCGACTACGCAAAGGAGTTGATCACTGGGCACGGGCGCGTGCGCGGCATTCAAGTCGGCGTGCTGGCGAACAATCGCGGACTGGTCCGTCCGGCAGGCGGCGGTCCGCCGCGTTTCGGCGGCATCATCTACACCGAATCGGCTGAAAAGGCCGCTTATTTCATCGATCTCTGCGACCGTCACCGAACGCCGCTCCTGTTCATCCAAGATGTTTCCGGCTTCATGGTCGGAGCCGAGGCCGAACATTCCGGGATCATCCGCGCCGGCGCACGTTTCGTTGAGGCAATGGCGACGGCCACCGTGCCGAAGATCGTCTTGACGATCAATCACGCTTCGGGCGCTGGCTACTACGCAATGGCCGGACAAGGCTTCGATCCCGATTTCATCTTCAGTTGGCCGACCGGCAGAATGGGTGTCATGGAAGGGGAGTCGGCGGTGCAGGCCGTGTTTGGTACGCAGCTCGAAAAGTTGAAGCGCGAGGGGCGCGAGCCGGATGAAAAGCTCAAAGCTGAAATGGAGAAGGTGCGCGCCGATTACGAGCATCAATTGGATGCGCGCTTTGCGGCGGCGCGTGGCTACGTTGATGCCGTGATCCTGCCCGAACGGACGCGCGATGCGTTGGAGCTAGCGCTGCGCGTCAGCCTGAACTATGGAGGGCCGCACCTAGGGCCGTTCGTCCTCCCGCCTGCGCTCATCGGCGCGCCGTTTCAGTGATCTTTCCGGATCTTTCGGCGCAAATTTTTTTGCTGCAATACGTGCCATCTTGTGACAAACTAAGCTGGCTGATCGCCGCCGAAGTCTTTTTGAGTTTTAGTCCAAGATCCCCCGGTGGTGCTCGGGCGCGCCACGGACGCCTGCGACCGACGCCGGGCGCGCCGTCGGCAGAAGACGCGCGAAAGGCGGAGCCGACGAAGTCTTGGATCGGAAGCCTGATCTTGGAAACGATTTAGCTTTTCGGTTCGCGCACCTTCCGCCGGAAACCCCAGATCACGGTCGCGAACAGGATCACGCGCGTTCAAAGCGCGCGAAATTCACGAAGGGATTTGAGGAGAGAGGACAATGAGGACCAAAAGCGCAACGAGACCGTTGCTTTCCCTGTTGGCCTTGGGATTAATGACCGTCCTTGCAGTTGCAGATCTCGTTTGGGCAGCGCAGACGCAAAGCGACACGACAAGCGTGCAAAACACGCCGAACACGCAAGCCGCGCCACGTCGTGGCCGACGCAACGCGCGTCGCAATACCGCGCGTCAAGCCGATCAGCAAGGACAGCAACAGATGGATCAGTCGAGCCAACAAAGCCAGGAGATGACCGGTACGGCCGAGCAGAATGGACAGCAGTCCGGCGAAATGGACCAGCAACCCGCAACGCCGACTCGACGTCGCGGGAGAGGGCGACGGCAAGCGCGCGCCGCATCTCAGGCCGCTGGACAGACTCAAACCGGCACCGCCGAACAACAGCAGACCGGGACGATGGGGCAAGCTCAAGCCGACACTCAAGGTCAAACCATGACGCCGAGCGAGCAAACCGATCTTTCCGGCACCTACACGGGCACGATCAACTTCCCCGATGGCGGCATGTCGGGCGAAGCGACGCTTACCATTCAAGGCAACACCTTCACCCTAACGAGCGGCGGAACGACCAAGACCGGACGAGTCACGGCCGTGACCACGCGCGGTTATACAGCAGTCACCATGCAGTTCGACGGCCAAGCGAGCGGCGGTCAACAGACTGCGCCAGCGATGATCATCTCGCTACGCGCACGACGCAATGGTGATCGGTTGACCTTGACGAGCGTGCGCGGCGAGCCGCGACAATTCTCGTTCACCTCAGGCACAACGGCGCAAGCACGCCGCGGTCGAAGCCGCAGTCGGAAACCCAACATGAACGCCAATCAAGCTGCGCCGACTCCATAAAATAACCGGCAAGAGACCAAAGCTAACGATGCGGGCGGAGACTTCTCCGCCCGCATCGCGCTTGCCGGAAGTCGCCGTGCAACGCAGCGTCCTTTTCGCCACATCGACTGCGCTCGTGGTAATACCGCCCAATGAGTTTCTCGTGCGATGGGAGGCTTTTCTCGGCTTGATTTTTCGTCTGCGGTTCGCTGGCGAGACCAATCCGCCGAAAGGAAGCTTCGCGGATCTTGCGAGACGAATCTCGCCTTCACAGAAGCATACGTTCTTCAGCGCCGTGCGCGAGGTCATCGCTCGCTCCCGGAAGAAGGAACAGAACTCTCTGGCCTTGCGCGATTCGAGTTCGCGCGACGAAGCTCCGCTGTTTGGACCTTGCCGCTGCCTTCGCGAATCGTCACGAGCCGATTGCCTTCCACATCCTTGAATCTTTCGACCGTGCCGCTGGGCCAGCGCACTTCGATCAAGTCCGCCTTCCGATTACGCCCCAAGCCGAAATGCAACCTCGGATCGTTGTACGAGTAGTAGCTCGATTGACTCGAAAGCTCCTGCGTCTGCGTTCGCCCACCGACGGTGAGACGCACGCGCGCGCCGATGGCGCTGCGGTTTGAGCGCGTGCCGATGAGCCGCACTTTGATCCAATTTGCATCGGCGTTCGTTTTGCCCGCACCGTTGATGAGCTCGTTTCTGAGCAGCGAGGGACGATCGTTCATGTTCATGATGAGCACATCCATGTCGCCATCGTTGTCGAAATCGCCGAACGCGCATCCGCGGCTCGACTGCGTTTCAGTCGCCCCCGGACCGCTCGCGGTCGTCACGTCGAGGAAGCGCCCGTTGCCGAGATTGCGGTAAACGAGGCGTGGCCCTTTGTAAGGGTAATCCTTGAACACCTTTTCCACTTCCGGATAGACGCTGCCCGTGACGATCATGATATCGGGCCAGCCGTCGTTGTCGAAATCGACGAATCCGGTTCCCCATTGGACGTAAGGCAAGTGATCAAAACCGGCAGCGCGCGAAGCGTCTTCGAAAAAGCCGCGTCCGGCGTTGCGATAGAGAACGGGCAGATCATCGGCGAAATGCGTCTTGAAGATATCTAACAGACCATCGCCATCGTAATCGCCGACGGCAACGCCCATACCGGCCTGCGGCTGTCCATCTTCGTTGTAGGCCGTGCCCGTTTCGAGCGCGACATCGGTGAAAGTTCCATCTCGATTGTTGCGGTAAAGCGTGCTCGCCGTCGAATCGCAGGCGACGTAGATATCTGGCCAGCCGTCGTCGTTGTAATCGAGCACCACCGCCGACATGGAGTACCGCCCTTGCACTTTGGCGATACCCGAAGGTTCCGAAACGTCCGTGAACGTACCGTCGCCGTTGTTGCGGTAGAACAGATTGGTGTCGGTCGGCAACCCTTTCGGACCGCAGTTAACTGGAATCCCTTTCCACAAGCAGTTTGGTCCCTTGCCCGGTTCGGGCGCAGTGGCGAGATCGAACTTCAAGTAATTGGCGACGAATAGGTCCAAGTCGCCGTCGCGATCGTAGTCGATGAAAGCGCAGCCCGATCCCCAACGCGTGCCGCGCGTGGCCAGCCCAGCGCGTTCGGTGACGTCCGTGAACGTCCCGTTGCCGTTGTTGCGGTAGAGCGCGTTCTGCCCCCAGTAAGTCAAAAAGAGGTCTTCGTGCCCGTCGTTGTCGTAATCGCCGATGCAGACCGAAGAGGCCCACCCGGAGCGCGCAAGGCCGGAGCGACGTGTAACGTCGGTGAACGTGCCATCGCCGTTGTTGCGGTAAAGTCTTGTCGTTGGCGCTTTGTCCGGGGGAAATCCTTCAAGGCGCGTGCCGTTGAGAAGCAGCACGTCCAGCCAACCGTCGCCGTCGTAATCGAAGAAAGCGACACCGCACCCGTTGGTCTCGATGATGTACCTCTTGCGCTCGATGCCGCCGTAGATGATCGGCTCGGTCAAGCCGGCTTGCAAAGCGACATCGACGAAGCGCGCCGCAAACTCTTGGCGTTGCCTATCCTCACCTCTGAGAGGCACCGATGCAAACGCAAGCAAATGCGCACACAAGATGAGCAACACACGTTGCGCTGCGGCTTGCCGAACGCGCTGTAAGAACGCGCTACGCGCTGCCGATGATGGAACATTGCAGATGCCGGGCTGCGCGATCACTTGGCCGAATCTTTTTGCCACACGAACTCGCCCGCAACTCATCTCTTCACCCTTCCACTCTTCGGAGACGATTCGATCTCGATGCGCGCTCCTCAGATCGCGTTCGTTCGCGATGCGCCCGCAAGCCTTGATCCGTTGAGGGTCGAAAGCAGAAGCGCCCTCGCTTGGTGACCGCGCGTTTACCAGCCGCGCCTTCGGTCAAGGCGCGCCCGCTTCGCCTTGTTGCGACGAACGGCCAGCGCGGCGGAACTCGCTACACCGCAAAAGCTTGCAACCGTCGCAAACAGCCACAGCGAATGACCGAGGTCGCTTACATTTACAGCCGACTTCACGACCAAAGATTTCAGCTCCAGCGAGCGCAGCTCAATTTCCGCCCGCGAGCCGCAACCTCTCGGCTAGTTCGAACTCCCTTTTCGCCTCTTCGTGCCGATTTGCCTGTTGCAGGACTTGCGCGAGCAGGTGATGCCCCGAATAGTTGTTCGGATCCATCCGCAGCGCGCGCCGCAAGACGTTCTCGGCGTTCGCCAAATCGCCTTTCTTCAAATAGACCTTGCCGAGGACGATGTATGGCCCGCTGAAGAACGGGTTGAGCCAGATCGACTGTTGCAACGGAGCGATCGCTTCCTCCCAACGCAACTGCCGCGTGTAAGCTTCACCGAGTCGGTAATATGCCATGGCGAAAGCGGGATTGATGGCGAGTTCCTTCTTGAGAAGTTCGATTCCCTGATCGATGTTGGCTTTATAGATCGCCAATTCGCCGAGCAGGAAGTTGGCTTGCGGCAGACGCCCATCGAGTTCCAACGCGCGTCGCAGTTCGCCTTCCGCCAATTCTTCAAGTTGTTGCCTGATCATCATCTGCGCATTGACCAGATGCGCGGCAGCCGATTCCGGCTCCAACCTGAAGATGCGCGCGAAAACGGCGCGCGATTTCGCCGTCTCGTGCGATTGGATGTAGCAATTCCCGAGCGCGTAGGATATCTCGACGTTCTCCGGCGCCAATGCGGCTGCTTCTTCGAGTCGCGGGATTGCCTCTTTGATGTGCCCTTGAAAGTAATGCGAAAGCCCTAAAAGTTGCACCGCTTGCCGATACTGCTTGCCGCCGCGCGGCGCGCTGGCAACCGACCGAGAGAAGTGTGTGGCGGCAGAAGGGTAATCGCCCTTGCCGTAGTAGGCGAGCGCCAGAAGGTGGTTGAGCTGCGCGTCTTCGCCCTTCACCATGGGCTTCAAAAGAGCGATCACCGCATCCATCTGTCCTTGGCTGAGCAGGACTTGTGCGCGATCGATGAGCTGCTGCCGGTCCGTCGCCGCCGACGCTTGGGCCCCAACCTCTAGCATCAACGCGAGCACACAGGCGATGCAACAGAGAAGACGACGCATATTCCTCGCTCCTCAATTTTTCGCTCTTCTTCGATGCAAGAAGCATAGTCTCTCGCGCACAGAAAGACAAATGGCTCCCCTCGCACCTCTCTGACTACGCGGTCAAGAACAGGAGCGTTGAAGCGCGCCCCGCAAAGCGACGGTCTTAATCAAGGTGGGCTATACGACAGCGGTTCAAGTTGAGAGATGTAACTTGGGCGAGAACGCTCCCACAGCTCTTTCCAGATCGATAGCCGCGCAGCGCGCCAATGAGCGCTCTCAGGCCAAAAAGGAGGTGCGCCCTTGCCTTTGAAGCAAAGACGCACCGCCTTAAACTGGCTCAGGCTTTCAGCGCACGTTGATCGTCGCGCCATTGCTTCGCTGCCCGGCGACGACCAAGGTCAGTTCCACCGTTCCGGCACCGCGAAGCTCAGGGATGAGTCGCACGATCACTTGATCGAAGAGCGCGGGGCGCAACGTCGAGCCAGCGAACTCGACCGGCAGTTGAAAGACGCGCCCGTCTTGCGTTCGCGCTTCGACGCTGACCGATTCCGCAACGTTAACGAGCAACTGATCGCCCAGCTTTACGTCGTTGGTCGGGTCGGAGTTAGCGGCCCGACTCAAACCGGTCGCAAAGAGCGTCACGCGCGTCGCATGACGACCGAAGAGCAAGCTATCAGTCTCGACATCGAAAGCGCTCGCGAACGAGCTATCCACTTCACCCAATGCGACCGCCGCGCCGCTGCCGCGGTCGCCAGAAGCGAATAGGCCCGGAGCGACATTGGCTACTGTCACGGTTCCGTAGGCGACGCGCCCATCCGACGACGTGACGATGATTTCTGTCCTTCCTGAAGCGGTACCGAGATCTGGCACGACGAAGATCACGCGCGTCGGCGAAGCGTAGATGAGAGGAGAAGCACGCCCTCCGACAACGACGCTCAAACCGCCGAGTTCAAACGGCAACTGTCCCCGCAAGAGCTGTTCGATACCTATCTGTTCGGTCCTCGCGCTGAGCGTCCCATCGCCGAGGACGACGGCTAGACTCGATGGAGAGATGTTCGGCGCGTAGCTCGCGCCCGAGCGCGCGTCCGCCTCGCTGATGTCGGGCACCGTGTTTGTCGCAAGCGAACCTGAGTTGCCTCCCGAAGTAGAGCTGGTCCCTTGCATTAGATCGTAAGCTCCTTGGAGTCGCGTCGCCGCCGATTGCACGCGGTTTTTCGCGGAAGGAACGACGCCCGCATCGAGCAGTGCAGCCGCTGAGCGCAAGAAGTAAATGGCTGCGCGAAGAGACTTGTCTATCTGTGCGCTGTTCACAAAACGGGTCGCTTCAGAAGCGAAGACGCTGCGCGCCTGTTCCACCGACTGAAGAAGCGCGGTCACTTGCGCAGGCGTCAAGTTAGATGAAGCCGCCAATTGCGAAGCGTTGTTGGCCGCCGCTTGCACCAGCGCCGGAGAGACCGGAGTTGGCGTCGGCGTCGGAGTTGGCGTTGGCGTCGGAGTTGGAGTCGGCGTCGGAGTTGGCGTTGGCGTCGGAGTTGGAGTCGGCGTCGGAGTTGGCG
>NZ_PSLQ01000064.1:2500-21728 GCF_040289685.1 Pyrinomonas sp. | reverse complement strand
CTCGCGCTCCCCCGTTTTTCTAAACGACGATGTGATTGAGCTGCCCGTTCATCGGCGCTGGGTCAAGAAAAAAGGAGCGGCATCCTCGCACGGCGACTGACGGGCGTTTTTCTGTAACCGAGCGCTCTGTTCGTGCGTCCTTACAAGTGGCATTTGGGGCTGCCGAGACGTCGAGCGACTCACTTCTGACGGCATCAGGGCCAAATTTGTGAGTAAAAAGACCTTTTACAGCCGAATTCAAACAAACGTCAACGGAGGGAAGCAGATATGAAGCGCGCGGGGATCTTGATGCTTTTGGTGCTCGTTTGCAGCTTCTGGGCGCAAGGGCAACAGCCAGCGCCGCAAGCAGGCGCATCGCAAAAGGCTGTAAGTGGAATTACGCCCAACGGCGTGATGGGCGAAGTGCAGAGCGTAGATGCGACGAGCAAGCGCCTGATTGTGCGAGCCGATGGCACGGGCGAGAGCGTTGAGGTAAGGATCGATGATGGGACGAGATTTTTACGCACGCGTCCCGGCGCGACGACGCTCGAAGGCGCGACGCCGATCACGCTTGGCGATGTCTCCGCTGGTGATCGCGTGTGGGCGCGCGGGCGCGTCGCCGAAGATCGTAAATCCGTTCCGGCGCGTGCTGTGATCGTCATGACCAAAGCTGACATCGCGGAGAAACGCGAGCGCGAACGGGCCGAATGGATCAGACGCGGCGTGGTCGGGACGGTGACGGCGGTGGATCCGGCGCGACGCGAGATCACGTTGCAAGCGCGCTCGTTCGGCGGTCCACAAACGATCGTGGTCGAAGCTGGTCCAGCGGTGAAGTTCCGCCGCTACGCGCCCGACTCAGTGAAGTTCGATGATGCTAAGCCGAGCGCGTTTGAGGAGATTCGGGTGGGCGATCAGTTGCGCGCCAAAGGCGAGCGCAGTCCTGATGGCATGCGCTTCAAAGCCGAAGAGATCGTCTCCGGCTCTTTCCGCACCGTATTCGGCACGGTCGTCTCCGCCGATCCCGTCAGCAGAGAAGTCAAGATCAAAGATCTGCAGTCACAGCAAACGCTCACCGTAGTCACTGGCAAAGGCGCTATGCTGCGTCGCATCCCGGCGGAGTTCGCTGCCATGCTGGCGCAAAGAGTGAACGGTCAAGGTGGAGCGATGCGTCGGCGTCCCGATGGACAACAAGGGCCACCGCGCGATGTGATGGCTGGACCGCCACAGAGCGGTCCGGGCGGTGGACGAATGATGCGCGGCGGTTTCGACGTGCAAGAGATGCTCGAACGCTTGCCGGCGCTCGAAGTGAGCGAGTTGAAACCGGGCGACCTGATCGTCGTGCAAAGCACGCGCGGTGCCGACCCGACGCGTTTGACGGCCGTGATGGTAGTCGCCGGATTGGACGCGCTGCTTCCGGCGTTGCAGAGTCGGGCTGCCGCAGGCACGCTCGGCCCAGGCATGGACCTCGGACTTCCCGGCGGCATCCTCGATCTCGGCATCGGCTTGCCGTAGCGCCACCGCGGCGGTTTCGCTGACCGATTCTCGGTTGCCCCGGCATCTCTGATCAAAGGTTCGATGAAAAGCAAACAGAAGGATAGGGACAGGCGATTATGAATAGTTTGAGTTGGTTCAAGCAGGCCGCTCTCGGTTTAGCGTTCTCCTTGCTCGTTCCGTCGTTCATCGTCGCGCAGCAGCAAACCGGTGTGCTGCGCGGTCAAGTGACCGACGAACTCGGCGCCGTGATCGTCGGCGCGACGGTGGTGACGACGGACGCCCGCGGCGCGACCAAAACCGCAACGACGAACGCTGAAGGACAGTACGTCATCGCCGGACTTGCGCCGGGTCGTTACTCGGTGTTGATCACGGCGCAAGGGTTTGCGCCTTACCAGAACGATGCGGTCGAAATCGCTTCCGGACAGCGCGTCGAGTTGAACGCCAAACTGAGCGTTTCGCTCGCGCAGCAAGAGGTCAACGTCTCAGCCGAAGCGCCCATTAGCACCGAGCCGGAAAACAACGCGGGCGCCATCGTCTTGCGCGGACGTGACCTCGAGGCCTTGCCCGATGATCCGGACGAGTTGGCCGATGCGTTGCAAGCGCTGGCTGGACCATCAGCCGGACCAAACGGCGGACAGATCTACATCGATGGCTTTTTGGGCGGACGTTTGCCACCGAAAGAGTCGATTCGCGAAATCAGAATCAATCAGAACCCGTTCTCGGCCGAGTTTGACCGGCTCGGCTTCGGGCGGATCGAGATTTTGACCAAACCGGGGAGCGATCGTCTTCGCGGCACCGCCTTTTTCAATTTCAACGACGAGAGCTTGAACGCGCGCGACCCGTTTGCGCAAAACCGACCACCATATCAGCTACGCCAATACGGCGGCAACATCAGCGGCCCGCTTATCACCGGCAAAGCCTCATTCTTCATCGATCTCGAGCGGCGCGAAGTCGATGACAACGAAGTGGTCAATGCCACCGTGCTCGATCAGACGACGCTTGCGCCGACGCTCTTTGCGCAGAGCTTTCTCGCGCCGCAACGACGCACGACGTTCAGTCCGCGGATCGACTACCAGTTGAATTCGTCCAACACCTTGGTCGCGCGTTACGCCTTCACGAAAGTGGGCCGCGAGAACCTCGGCATAGGCGGTTTTAATCTCCCTTCGCGCGCTTACAACAGCGACAACACGGAACATTCGCTTCAGCTAACGGAAACAGCCGTCATTAACCAAAAGATCGTCAACGAGACGCGCTTTCAATTCTTCCGCGAGGAACAAAGGCAGTTGGGCGATAACTCCATCCCGACAATTCGCGTGCTCGATGCTTTCACTGGCGGCGGTGCGCAAGTCGGGCGCTCGTCCAATCTCGAGAATCGTTACGAACTGCAAAATTACACCTCTTGGGCGTGGGGATTACACGCGCTTAAAGCGGGCCTGCGCATCATTCACGAGAGCATAGATGATGTCTCGCCGCAGAATTTCGGCGGCACGTTCACCTTCACGGGCGGCTTCGGCCCGCAGCTCGATGCCAACAATCAGATCGTCTTTGGACCGGATGGTCGGCCCGTCATCGTCCCAATCTCGTCGCTCGAACAATACCGCCGCACGTTGCTCTTTCAGCGTTTGGGCTATACGCCGACGCAGATTCGCGCTTTAGGCGGCGGCGCTTCGCAGTTCACCTTGTCAGCGGGTGACCCGGAAGCCAGCGTCAGTCAGACGACGCTCGGCTTGTTCATTCAAGACGACTGGCGCCTGCGCCCCGATCTGACTTTGAGCTTCGGGTTGCGCTACGAGAATCAGACGAACATTCGCGACAACCTGAACTTTGCGCCGCGATTTTCGTTCGCTTGGGCGCCGGGGGCGGGCAGCGGCAACCAGCGTGCGCGGACGGTGTTCCGCGGCGGTTTCGGCGTCTTTTATGATCGCATCGGCGAAAACTTGGTTTTGCAAGCGCGGCGTTTCAACGGAGTGAATCAACGGCAGTACATCGTGCGCAATCCGGACTTCTTCCCGCGCGTGCCGACGGCGAGCGAACTCGAAGGCGCGCTCGTGCCGACGACGGTGCGGCGGCTAGCTGATGACTTGCGCGCGCCCTACACGCTGCAAACAGCGATCGGCGTAGAGCGGCAATTGACGCCGCAGGTGACCTTGTCGGTCAACTATATCGGAACGCGAACGTTGCACCTTTTGCGTTCGCGGAACATCAATGCGCCAGTGCCGGGGACAGGTGCACGTCCCTATGGCGACATCGGCAACATCTATCTCTTCGAGTCGAGCGGTCGGCTCAACCAGAATCAGCTCATCGTCAATCTGCAGAACAGATTGAGCCGCAACGCGAGTTTCTTCATCAGCTACGCTTTGGGCAAAGCGATGAGCGACACGGATGGAGCCGGAACGTTTCCCGCCAATCAATACGATCTGAGCGATGAGTACGGGCGTTCGAGCTTCGACGTGCGCCATCGTTTGACCTTTGCCGGGAACTTCACCTTGCCGTGGAACGTGCGCCTCAACCCGTTCGTCATTATCCGTTCCGGCTTGCCGTTCAACATCACCACCGGGCGCGACACCAACGGCGATACGCTCTTCACCGAGAGGCCAGCGTTGGCCACCGACCTGACGCGGCCGAGCGTCAGGGTGACTCCATATGGAGCGTTCGACTTGAATCCGCTGCCGGGTCAACCGATCATCCCGCGCAACTACGGCCAAGGGCCGGCCTTCTACTCAGTCAACTTGAGGTTGAGCAAGACGTTCGGTTTTGGCCCCTCGCTCGAAAATGGTCAACCGGCGGGCGGCAATCAACCGGGCGAAGGTGGACGCCGTGGTGGCGGTGGCGGACGGGGCGGCAGGGGCGGCTTCGGCGGCCCGTTTGGCGGACCGGGCGACATCTTCGTCAGACCGGGTGGTGACAACAAGTACAACCTGACCTTTTCGGTCTTCATACGCAACCTCTTCAATGCAAACAACAAAGGCGTGCCCATCGGCAACCTCAGTTCGCCGTTGTTCGGTCTGGCGAACTCGTCGGCGGGCGGCTTCGGTTTCTTCGGACCAGGAGGTGGCGGGCCGCTTAGCGGAAACGCTCGTCGCGTCGAGCTGCAAGTGAGGTTCAATTTCTAGCGCAGGACGGACAAGGCTAGAGCGAAGAAGCGTCGAGCGACGACCTCGCCCGACGCTTCTTCGTTTCGCTCAACGTTGATCCGTCGTCCCACCGCTTGCGGCCTCTTCGCTGAAAGCTCCGACCAGTTCGCGCAGCGTCCGTGTGTAAGGTTGTCGCGCGATGCCTCTATCGGTGATGATCGCGGCGATCAATTCGTTGGGCGTGACATCAAAGGCCGGATTGTAGACGTTCACGCCTTCAGGCGCGATGCGCCGGTCGCGCACCTTGACCACCTCTTCTGCGGCGCGTTCTTCGATCGGAATTTGATCGCCCGATGGGATGGAGAGATCGATCGTCGAGATGGGCGCAGCGACGTAGAACGGGATGCGGTGCTCTTTGGCGAGCACGGCGAGCATGTATGTGCCGATCTTGTTCGCCGTATCGCCGTTGGCGGCGATGCGATCGGCGCCGACCACGACGGCGGAGACTTTGCCTTGACGCATCACGTGTCCGGCCATGTTGTCTGTGATGAGCGTGACGGGGATCTCATCTTTGATCAGTTCCCATGCCGTCAAGCGCGCGCCTTGCAGAAAGGGGCGCGTCTCATCGGCGATGACGGCGACGCGCTTGCCCGCATCGCGCGCGCCGCGAATCACGCCGAGCGCCGTGCCGTAATCGCCACCGGTGGCGAGCGCGCCGGCGTTGCAATGCGTCAGCACGGTGGCGCCGTCGGGAATCAGTTCAGCGCCGAAACGCCCGATGGCGCGATTGGCCGCCAAGTCCTCTTCATGAATCGCTTTGGCTTCAGCGATCAAGCGTCGTTTGATCTCTTCGACGTCAGACGTTTCGCTCTTGGCTTGATGAAAAGCGCGGCCCATTCTCTCGATAGCCCAGAAGAGATTGACCGCCGTTGGGCGCGTCTTGCTCATCACATCGCAGATGTAGTCGAAGTCTTCTTCGAGGTCAGCGACCGAGGTGCCCACCGATTGCTTAAGGCCAAGCGCGATCCCCATTGCCGCGGCGATGCCGATGGCGGGGGCGCCGCGCACGACCATTTGCCGAATCGCGTCGGCCACCTCTTCGTAGGATCTGAGCTTGAGATAGCGCTCTTCTTCCGGCAATAGGCGTTGGTCGAGCATGACCACGCCATCGTCCGTCCATTCGACGGGTTTGATCATCAGGGAGCTTCTCCTTGAGACGTATGGTGATCCTCGCGGAAATCTTAGCGGAGAGTTTCACTGACGGGCAACCATGTAGCCGAGCAAAAAAGGCAGATCGGATCACTATCAACCGTTCTTCGGCCCGCAGGGCGAGAAGAAGACCAAGATGAATGCCGGAATGAAAGGAAAACGGCGGGCCAGACCAAAGCCATCGGCCCACCGTTTTCCCGCGGCGCTTTTCTGCGCCGCTATGTGGTTTCCGCCGTGCGACGGATTTCGGCTTTGGTCAGCAATCCGCCGATCAAGAAGACGATGCCGAGCAGAACGTGAACCACGTGGTCCATGGTGCCGAGTTCGAGCGTTCCGGGAATGACGCGCCACAACCGAGCATCTATGCCCATGTTGGCCATCGCCGGAATGGTCGGTGCCGCTGGGGCGCCGAGGGCGAAACCGACGAGTCCGAGCAGTAAGTAGACGGCTCCGAAGACGATGCAGAAGAGGCGTGCGCCCGAAAGCGTTCCGGCCAATCCGAAGTAAAGGGCAACGGCGCCCGAGATCAGATGCACGAGGTTGTGGGCAAGGCTCAGGTGCGTGCCGAGAAAGCCGGGCACAAAGAACCCGATCAGCCCAACCAAAATGAACACGACACCTAGCACCGTCGAAATCGTTTTGGCCATGATGTTTCTTGCTCCTCCTTTTGCCTTGTGGTCGAGGCGGCAGTGAAAGACCCGCTGCCGCGTTGGTTTCTGTTCGACAAAGCACGCCTTCGATCCATGCTGAAAGGGCTTCGTCCTTGAGCGCTGCAACCCAACGCAGCGCAAAAAGGTTCGCTGAATTCTGAGACCATTCTAGCACCAAACCTTCTGCTTGGAACCAGATATTTTTCGCGCGCGTTGTCGCGTTGGGCGCTTCTGGTGATATACTTTTCACAACGTGACTCGCGCTTTCGCGGGAGGGATTGAGCGTCATGTGGAAGCCGACTCTTAAGTGGTTCGCAGCAGCCGCGGCGTGCTTGTTTTGTTGCGCGGTTGCGTTCGGCTACACGGTCGTCATGCGCGATGGGAGGAGAATCGAGATCCCCGATCACTTCTCCGTCTCGCGTGCGGCATTGACCTACGAAGTCGCTCCCGGGATTCAAGTGACCATCATGCTCGCCAACATCGACATCGAGGCGACGGAGAAAGCCAACGGCGAGCCGCCCGGGAGCTTTCTCAAGCGTGCCGCGAGCGGATCGTCCGGCGTCCCAGCGCGTCGGTCGAAGGAACTGACCAACGAAGAGATCAATCGCGCCCGACGCGCTCGCGGGCAGCCACCAATTGGCCGGATGGAGGAAGAACAACAGCGCCAGATAGAGCAGAAGAACGAGGCCGAGGCGGAGCGTTTGCGGCTCGAAGCGGAACGGCGCGAACGCGAGCGGGCCGCACAAGAAACTCTCTTGCGCGAACGCGCGCGCGTGTTGCGCGAACAGATCGCTTCGGTGGAAGGCGAACTCGCCTACTGGCAAGCGCAGCTGGCCGAATTGCCGACGTTTCCTGCAGGCATCATCGGCAGCGTGACGACGGTGATCGGTTCGCCTTTTGTTTGTCAACCATTCGTTCCCATCGCGCCGATCATCTTCGGGCCGTCGCGGATTTCACTGCCGCCAGCAGGTGCTGGCATCGCCCGTCCGAGCGCGATTTTCACGCCGCCGCCGGTTGCTCTGGCCCGCCCGATCGGCATCGCTCCGGTCCAGCCGTCGAGAGTGTGCGTTCCGACGTTGGTCTCCGTGGTCGCGCCGCTCAATCAATCTTACTACTACGATCGCGCGAGCATCGTCGCGCGCGTGCAACAACTGGAAGCGACGCGCGCCGCGTTACTCGCACAGTGGCGCGTTCTCGAAGACGAAGCGCGGCGCGCTGGCGTGTCGCCCGGCACCCTGCGCTGAGATGGTGCGCGACTGAAGGCGCGTCGGGCGCCGAAGGCGAGGACCGAAACGAATCGAGCGCGGGAGAGCAGAAGCCGCTGCGTTGGTTAACAAGGCGTCTTTGAGCGACCCGTTGGAGAGATCGATCAAGGGAAGCTTGCAAGTTGATATGCTGCTTTGCGGTCGGTTGCGCGCGGCGTTCGCGCAAGCGAGCGATCGAAGTCGAAAGACTATCTGCGGATCACAAATCGAGGTCGAACCTATGTCGCGGTTGCTCCACGTTTCGCTGATCTTGACGCTGGCTTTTTTTGCAGCCAGCGCACAATCTTCTGGACCAGCATCGGATTACGATCCAAGAGCTGTGTTGCGTTCGGCGAAGACGGTCTTCGTTCGCTCTAAATCGGCTTTCTTCAAGGCGTCGGCCCTTGAAAACAAGTTGACCAACAACGCCGAGTTCAGAGGTTGGGGCATGGTCGTCACCAAGGATGCAGCGGATGCCGATCTGATCATCGAGATCGGCCGCAAAGCCTTTACCACGAGCTTCATCTACACTGTGATCGATCCTAAAACGAGTCGCGTGGTAGCGAGCGGGCGGGTCAATTCCATCGGCGGAACGGTGGAAGACAAGATCTCGGATAGTTTCATCAAAAAGCTCAGAAACGCGCGCGCCGCTTCGGCTCAATAGCGCGTTCGTCCTTCGCCTGAGTCGGAAGCAAAGCGGGGCGGGCAAAATCCAGAAGGGGCGAAATCAACGAAGATGATGAGCCACGAGATGACGAAAGACGGTTGGGAAGCGGTCATCGGTTTGGAAGTTCACGCGCAGCTCAGCACCGAATCGAAGATCTTCTGCGGTTGTTCAACGCGCTTCGGCGACGAGCCGAACGCGAACACTTGTCCGGTCTGTTTGGGCTTGCCGGGCGCCTTGCCCGTGTTGAACTGGCGGGCGGTGGAACTTGCGGCGCGGGCGGCGCTCGCGCTTGGACTGCGGATCAATCATCGGTCCATCTTCGCGCGCAAGAACTACTTTTATCCGGATTTGCCGAAGGGTTACCAGATTTCGCAGTACGATCAACCCTTCGCCGAAAGCGGCGAGCTTGAGATCATGACGGCCGTGCGCGATGCCGAAGGGCGCGCGCGCGAGTGGCGGCCCAAGCGAGTGCGTATCACGCGCTTGCATCTGGAAGAGGACGCGGGCAAAAACATGCACGAAGGTCTGCCCGACACGGATCGCTACTCCTACGTCGATCTGAATCGCGCGGGCACGCCGCTCATCGAGATCGTCACCGAGCCGGATTTCCGCGCTTCGTGGGAAGCTTACGATTACGTCAACCACGTGCGTCAGACCTTGCGTTGGATCGGCGCCTCGGACGCCGACATGGAGAAGGGCAATCTGCGATGCGAAGCGAACGTCTCCGTCCGACGCAAGGGCGAAGAGCGTTTTGGGACCAAGGTCGAGTTGAAGAATCTGAACTCCGTCCGCTTCATGCAGCGCGCCATCGAATACGAGATCGAGCGTCAAATCAGCGTGCTCGAAAGCGGCGGCGCCGTCGTGCAGGAGACGCGGTTGTGGGATGATCGCGCGGGCGAAACGCGCCCGATGCGTTCAAAGGAAGAGGCGCACGATTACCGCTACTTCCCAGAGCCGGATCTGCCGCCGCTCATCGTCGCCGAAGAGTTCATTGCGCGCGTGCACGCCGAGATGCCCGAGTTGCCGAACGCGCGTCGACAGCGTTTCATAGAACAGTACGGTTTATCGTTCAACGATGCCGCGCAGTTGACGAGCGATCGCGCGTTGGCCGATTACTTCGAGCGCGCGGCACAAGCGGCGAAGAACGCGCGCGCGGCGGCAAACTGGGTGCGCACCGAACTCTTGCGCGAACTAGAGGCTGCAAAAGCGGAGATCGAAAACTGCCCGGTCGCGCCCGAAAACCTAGGCGCGCTCGTCCGTTTGATCGACGAAGGGCGAATCAGCGGCAAACAAGGCAAGGATGTCTTCGCCGAGATGTTCGCCACCGGCAAATCGGCCGAGGAGATCGTGCGCGAACGCGGTCTTGAGCAGGTGAGCGACGTAGCCGAGATCGAACGATTGGTCGATCAAACGATCGCCGCCAATCCGAAACAGGTCGAACAGTATCGCGCGGGCAAGGAAGGGTTGCTCGGTTTCTTCGTCGGGCAGGTGATAAAGGCTTCGCAAGGGAAAGCCAATCCCAAGATCGTCAACGACCTTTTGCGCTCCAAGTTAAAAGGGTGAGCGCTTCGCCAAGGCGCGCGCAAAAGGGCTGCGAGACCCTGCCCGTGAAGTCAAGCGGGCGGGCTCAGCCGATTCTTCAACCCTCGATTCCGCCTTCGCTGGTCGAAGGGCTAACGCTTCAAAATTGAATGAGCATTTAACTTTATGCAAAAGAGGCGATCATGAATCTGAAAGGCAAATCGGCAATCGTTACGGGAAGCACCAAGGGGATCGGACGGGCCATCGCCGAAGGGTTGGTGCGCGAGGGCGCAAACGTTTGCATCAGCGCGCGGCACGGCGGCGAGGTTGAACGCGCGGTCGCCGAGTTGAGCGGTATTGGAGGTGCGCAAGTGGTCGGCGCCGTTTGCGACGTGCGCGATTACGACGAAGTGAAAGCGCTGATCGCGCATGCGGTCGAAGAGTTCGGCGGGCTTGACATTCTAGTCAACAACGCCGGCATCGGCCATTTCGCTGCGGTCGAGGAGATGTCGCCGGAAGATTTCCGCGCCGTGCTTGAGACGAATCTGTTCGGCGTGTTCTACTGCTGCCGCGAAGCGATCCCGCACATGAAGCGGCGTGGCGGCGGCTACATCATCAACATCTCGTCGCTTGCGGGCAAGAACGCTCATCCGCGGATGGCTGCCTACAACGCTTCCAAGTTCGGTCTGAACGGTTTCAGCGAAGCCTTGATGCAAGAAGTGCGGCATGACGGTATTCGCGTTAGCTACATCATGCCTGGTTCAGTCAATACCTATTTCGGCGGCGACCAACCGAGCGCGGAGAAGGGCTGGCAGCTCCAACCCGAAGACATCGCGCGCGTCGTCATCGACCTGCTTCATCACGACGAAAGGAGCTTGCCGAGCGCGGTTGAGATCCGTCCGAGCCGTCCGCCGAAGAAGTAATGCGAAGAGATACGTGGGGCAAAGGTCGCGTGACGCTCGGTGTCCCTTTGGCGCGTATGCTTACTTTTATCTCATGAGGTAAGGAAGATGAAAGCCGTTCCCCTTGTGCTTCTCGCTTCGTTTCTTGTTCCTTTGTGGACCGGTCGTGCGCAGCAGAGAGAGCCGGGCAAGGACGCGCTTCGACAAGCCTCTTCGCCGGTTCCATCCAAAATCGCCGAAGCGTTTCGCGTCAGCGCGCGGATGGCCGAGTTGTACAAGCAGGGGAAGTATCGCGAAGCGCTGCCTTTGGCGGAAGAGGCTTTGCGCTTGGCCGAAGAGGCAACGGGGCCGAACGACGAACGTTTGGCGCTCTTTCTCTCCAATCTCGGCACCGTGCGTTACGAATTGAAAGAGTACGACCGAGCTGAAAAACTGCTGCTCAGGGCGCTGGCCATTTGCGATGCTTCCGGGCGCGGCTGTCCGGAACGGATGGCGAACATCTACCATACGCTCGGTTTGATCTATTTCGCCCGACGGGATGGAAAGAGGTCCGAAACCTACTTCCGTCGCGCGTTGGAAGCGCGCGAGGTGATCGATGGGCCGGATAGCCCGGCGACAGCGCAAGCCGCCTTCACGCTGGGCGAGTTTTACGACAGAGGAATGGTTAATTACGCGAAGGCTGAACCTTTGTACGGACGCGCGGCCAGCATTTGGGAGAAGGATGCCATCAAGAACAACGATCGACTGATCACAGCGCTGGAAAGGCAGCACTGCCTCCTCATCCTTCAGAACAAAGAGGAAGCGGCGAAAGAGATCAAGCGCAAGCTGGACACAATTGAGATGCTCGCTGATCCTTCGCACGCGCAAGACGCGATGGGTAGGATCAGCAAGGGTAAGGCGAAGGCGATACCTGCTCCCGTGTATCCGCCTTCTGCAAAGCAACAGCGGATCGAGGGCAAAGTGATCATTAAGGTGCTGGTCGATGAGCAAGGGCGCGTTAGCAAAGCGGAGGTGCTATGTGGTCATCCGGCGTTAGCGGAAGCGGCGCTCGAAGCCGCGAAGCTAGCGGTCTTCGAGCCGACTTTCATCGGCGGGCGCCCCGTTGAAGTGAGCGGGTGGCTCGAATATAACTTCACGCTTCGATAAGGCTGGAGTTAGATTTTCAACGCGCTTCAAGACCATTATAGTTTGCGTTTCGCTCCGTTCGATTTTTAGTCCGTTTTGAAGCGAACGCGTTGACTCGCTAGGCACTGGGTCTCATCTTGATGATTCCACTTTCAGCGAGCTTCGAAGAAGCATGAGAGCGGTGGTTCAACGCGTCGCGCGCGCGCGCGTGCGCGTTCAAGGGCAAACCGTCGGAGAGATCGGCGAAGGATTGCTCGTGTTGCTTGCCATCGCGCGCGACGATACCGAAGCAGACCTTCACTACATGGTCGAGAAGATCGCGGGCTTGCGCATCTTCGACGATGCCGAAGGGCGGATGAACCTTTCGGTAAAAGAGACGGGGGGCGCGCTTTTGGTCGTTTCGCAATTTACGCTCTACGGCGACGTGCGTCGCGGAAAGCGCCCTTCGTGGAGCGAAGCGGCGCCGCCAGAAGTCGCCGAACCGCTGTACGAGAGGTTCGTCGGTGAAGCGCGAAAACTCGTGGGACGGGTCGAAACAGGAAGCTTCAGGCAGATGATGGAAGTCGAACTGGTCAACGTCGGACCGGTGACGATCCTGCTCGATAGCCGCAGGCTCTTTTGATGGCGCGCAGGCCCTTTGCAAGGCATCGAGCCCGGATTCGTCGGCGTCGCCCGAATGGTATCGCGCCCTTTGATGGAACAGGCTCTCGGCGAGGAATCCAAACCTTTAGCTTCCACTTGGTCTGTTCGTCGTGGCGCGTCTTTGGCACGCGCATATCGAATGCGGCCCGACTAGGCGAAGCGAAGCTTCGTCTCGCAAAGCGAGGGACGCTAACCCACGATTCGGAAGATGCTGGACCAAGCCGATAGGCGGTCCGTAAAGGCCAGCGCTTTGTCAGGCGTTCGCCATCGAGGAGTGGTGGGCCGAGAGCTGGCGGATCGGGGACGTAAGGTTCACGGAGTCGCGCGCAGAGCGAGAATGAAGCTTCGGGGGATCAAGCGATCAAGCCGTCGCTGGACCAGCGGCGCTTTCGCAAACTCTCTTCGGTCCAAAATCCGCGATGGAGTTCGACGCGCGGCGCGCTCGCGCCTTCGGGTTCGAGCGTGATGCTGACGACATCGAAACGAAAGGGCTGACCTTGCAGGCCGAACAGCCGACGGTAGACGCGCGCGGCGCGAGTGATTTGGCGTCGCTTGCGCCGATCGACGTTTCTTTCGGGCGCGGCGAAACGGTCGGAGACGCGCGTCTTCACTTCGATGAAACAGAGCGTTGGGCCATCGTAGGCGACGAGATCGATTTCGTTCTGCACGAGCGCGCCGCGCGCATTCCTTCCGACGGGCAGTTTGAAGTTCGCTGCTACCAGTCGGTAGCCGTGGGCAGCGAGGTAAGCGGCGGCCATACGCTCGCCGCGCGCGCCGACATCTAAACGTCGAGCATGCGCTCGCTCTGAGAGGCGGCGGATGAGATCGGCGCCGGAGCGAAAGATCGCGGGCCACTTTTCGTTGGCGCTCTTCATAGAGCCGGGACATGATTCTAACTCGCAAGGGCGCGTGGATGGCAAGCCGTGAATTGAAGGGCGCTTGGTCGTCGTCCGTGCGGCGCGCTAAACTTCTTCGGTTCGAGGGGATGGCGGCGACGTGGCCGTTGCCGTTTACGCCGCTGCGGCGCGCCAGAGGGATCGAAAAGATGACCGACGAAAACGCAAGAAAGGCGGAGAGCTTGCCGTTGGTCGCCATCGTCGGGCGGCCCAACGTCGGCAAATCGACGCTCTTCAATCGGTTCGTGGGCGAGCGACGCGCCATCGTCGGCGATGAGCCGGGCATCACGCGAGATCGCATTTACGGCGAGGTTGAGTGGGCCGGTCATCGTTTCGCCGTCGTCGATACGGGCGGCATCGTGCCAGACGATGATGCGGTCATTCCGGCCAACATCTTCAAGCAAGCCGGCGCGGCCATCGATGAGGCGACGGCGCTCGTCTGGGTGGTCGATGTGCGCGCTGGCATCACCCCGCTCGACGAGGAATTGGCGCGTCTGTTGAGGGCGACCGGCAAACCGGTCTTCGTCGCGGCGAACAAGGCGGACGTGCGCGCGGCAGATGATCACGCCTTGGAGTTCGCGCGCTTTGGATTTGAAGAGGTCTTCCCAGTCTCCGCTGAACAAGGGTTGGGCACAGGAGAGTTGCTCGACGCATTGGTCGCGCGGTTGGGGCCGTCATCATCGGCGCTCGAAGGCGCGCAGAGCGAAAGCGAGATACGACTCGCCATCATCGGGCGGCCCAATGTCGGTAAATCTTCGCTGCTCAACCGCCTGCTCGGCGAAGAGCGCGTCATCGTCTCGCCTGTGCCCGGAACGACGCGCGATGCGGTCGATACCCTGCTTGAACGCGACGGCAGAAGATTCCGTTTGATCGACACGGCTGGCATCAGGCGCAAGGGAAAGACCGAGCAGATGGCCGAAACGTTGTCAGTCGTGATGGCGCGCAAAAGTCTGGAACGCGCAGATGTCGCCGTGCTCGTCGTGGACGCGACGGAAGGACCGGTTGCGCTCGATGCCAACATCGGCGGTTACGCTTACGATGCTGGTTGCTCGGTTATCATCGCCGTCAACAAGTGGGATGCTGTGCCGAACAAGACCGAGCGGACCGCCATCGAGTTTGAACGCGCCGTGCGCGAGAGGATGAAGTTTCTCGATTGGGCGCCGGTCATCACCGTCTCGGCCCGCACGGGACAACGTGTGGAACGCTTGTTGGCGTTGGCTGAACGCGCTTGGCAAGCGCGCCACTTCCGTATCCCAACGTCGCAGTTGAACGATTTCTTCGCGCGCAACATCGCGCCGTTTGGCGGCGACGTTCGTGGCCGCGGTGGCGGTCGCCTGCGCGTCCAGTACGTGACGCAAGCGGGGGTTGCGCCGCCGACTTTCGTCGTCTTTACAGCGGGCGGAAAGCCGGGATTGCATTTCTCCTACGAGCGTTATTTGGAGAATCGCATACGTGAGGAGTGGGAGTTCTTCGCCACGCCGATTCGCATCGTCGAGCGCCATCGCAGCCTGCGAAAAGCGAAGTGATCGCGGACCTTCGCCGCAAAGCTTCGACCCGTGCCCTTGTGTTCTAAGGTGGAGGCGTTAGCGGCGCGAATGCGCGCTGCCGCAGCCATCCCTTTCATCCGAGTTGTACGTGCTGCTTGATCGGGCACGAGAGGCCGAGGAGGAAAACGTGCCGCTCACCATTCAATTGTTGGCGCGCGAAAAGCGCGACGAGGTTTCATCGGCGATGCTCCGCTGATCTCAGAGGGCTTCGCCCTAAGGGCGCGAAGGATTTCGCGGTCGTGCCGAATGAAATTCGTTTTCATTCATCGATGGGATATGGGAGAGTTCAAGCCGATCAATTGGCAGGTGGTCGCGCGCGAGGCGGAGGCGCGTTGCGGTCTGTTGCAAACGCGCCGCGCCGTCATTGAGACCCCGGTCTTCATGCCGGTTGGAACGCTCGGCACGGTCAAGGGAACCCGTTTCGAGACGCTCGAAGATGAGTTGGACGCGCGCATAATTCTCGCCAACACGTACCATCTTTATCTGCGTCCGGGAACGGAAGTGATCCGCGCGTGCGGCGGCCTGCACCGCTTCATCGGTTGGAGGCGCGCGCTGCTGACCGATTCGGGGGGCTTTCAAGTATGGAGTTTAGGCGCGCTGCGCCGCATTACGGAAGAGGGAGTCGAATTTCGGTCGCACATCGACGGAAGCCCGTGCTTCCTTTCGCCCGAGATCGCTACCGAAGCGCAGGTCTTTTTCGGCGCAGAGATCATCATGGCCTTTGATGAGTGTCCGCCGGGCGAAGTCTCGCGCGACGAGGCGCGCCAGAGCTTGGAACTGACATCGAGGTGGGCTGCGCGTTCGCGTCAGCGCTTTCTCGAACTGCAAAGCGCCGACGTTGACACAGGCCGGGTGAACGATCATCTGCCGCCGACGCTCGACGGCACGCAAGCGCAATTCGGCATCGTGCAGGGGGCGACCTACTTGGATCTGCGACGCGAAAGCCTGCGCCGCACGGTCGAAATCGGCTTCGACGGCTATGCCTTGGGCGGCTTGAGCGTCGGCGAAGAGAAGGCGGCGATGTACGAGGTCTTGGCTGAAACGGCACCGCTCATGCCGTCAGATAAACCGCGTTATCTGATGGGCGTCGGGACGCCGGAGGATTTGTTGCACGCCGTTGCGTGCGGCGTGGACATGTTCGATTGCGTTCTGCCAACGCGTACCGGGAGAAACGGTCTGGCTTGGACTTCGCGCGGACGCTTGAACGTCAAAAACGCCCGTTGGACGCGCGACCGTCGCCCGCTCGACGAAGCGTGCGCTTGCTCGGTCTGTCGGCGCTACACGCGCGCCTACTTGCGCCACCTCTATTTGGCCGGCGAAATGCTGGCCAGCATCCTTTTGACGCACCACAACTTGTTCTTCTTCCTTGACACCATGCGTCGCGTAAGGCAATCTATCCGGTCTGGCCGCTTCTCCCGTTTTCGACAGGAGTTTCTCGAAGGCTTCAGGTCGGGCGTGGACTGATCATCGCGCCCGCTTTCTGGTCCGCGACGTCGCTTCGGCGACGCCGCGTCTTGACGAAAGGGCTGAACTGAATGGTCTTTTATCTGGCGTTTCTGCAACAGCAACAACCGCCCGGTCTCGGCGGCTTCATCATCTCGCTGCTGCCATTCTTCATAATTCTCGGCATCTTTTACGTCCTGATCATTCTGCCGCAGCGTCGTCGCTATCGCGAACTCCAACAGCTTATCGCGAATCTAAAGGTCGGCGACCGCATCGTCACCACCGGCGGCATCATCGGGACGATCACTGCCGTGCGCAATAAATCGTTGCTCGTGCGTACGGCCGATAAGTCGATTCTCGAGATCTCGCGTTCGGCCGTCGCCGGTTTGCACGCCGAAGAGGAAGAGAAAGCTTGAACCTTTTCGCGCCCCGGAGCGCAATCAAGTGACCATGAAGAGAAATCTCAAGCAGCGTGTCGTCATCATCGCTATCGTAACGCTTGCTGCGTTTTACATCGTCTTCGGCCCGCGTCACCGCCCGACATGGCAGGATTTCACGCTTGCCGGGATCAAGCGCAATCTGGCCGAAAACATACACCTCGGACTTGACCTGCGAGGCGGTTCGCACCTCGTCATGCAAGTCAAGACGGAAGAGTACCTGAAACGTCTGACTGAGAACACCGCGATCGGCATACAGAACGCCGCCAAAGATGCCGGTCTCAGCGTTCGTCAGGTGCGTCCCGAAGTGAACGGCGACGATTACCGCGTCGTGATGGAGCTGGAAGATGCTTCCAAAGCGAACGAAGCGCGCAGCCAAATCGAAAAGAAGGTCGATTTGAACGGATGGACGGCTTCCGTTTCGGGCAATAACGTGGTGTGGACGCTGACGGCTGCTGCCAAACGGACGCTCAGCGACCAAGCGGTCGAGCAATCGCTGCGCATCATCGAAAGCCGCATCAACCTTTTGGGCGTCACTGAACCGACGTTGCAGCGGCACGGCTCGCCCGAGTCGCACCAGATACTGTTGCAGATGCCGGGCGTGCAAGATCCCGAAAGGATCAAGGCGATTTTGGTCGGCGAATCGCGCTTGGAACTGGTTCACGTCATCAGTCCGAAAAACCCGATGCCGGTGCAGACCTATGCGACCAAAGAAGAGGCCGTTCAAGCTCTGGGCGGGACGGTTCCGCCCAACAGAGCCGTGCTTCCATACTCGGAACGAGAAGAGCCGACCGCTGCGCGGGAGGGTGGGAGCGAAAAGGAACGTGCCGTTCGTTGGGTCATCGTCGAGACTCCGGCGATCATTGACGGGAGCGAATTGCGCGGTGCCGAAGCCGTTTCGCGCGGCGGAAGAGGCGGCGATGATTACGTCGTCGCTTTCACGCTCAAGCCCGCAGGCGCCGAAAAGTTCGCGCGCTGGACGGGGCAGAACATCAACGAATACATGGGCGTGGTCCTCAACGGAGAAGTCAAATCGATCGCTTACATCCGATCGCAGATCTCGGACGCGGGCGAGATCAGCGGGCGGTTCACCAAGCAATCGGCTGAAGACCTCGCGTTGACGCTCCGATCGGGCGCCTTGCCAGCGCCGCTCGTCTACTTGGAAGAGCGCACCGTTGGGCCGAGCCTCGGCGCCGATTCGATTCGCGCCGGAATCACGGCCTCCATCGTCGGGCTGATGCTGGTCGTGACCACCATGGTCGTCTACTATCGCGGTGCCGGCGTCAATGCCGTCGTCGCTCTTCTGCTGAACATCATCTTAACGTTGGCGGCGTTGATCTTTTTCAACGCCACGCTGACGTTGCCCGGTATCGCCGGAATCATCCTCGGCATCGGCATGGCGGTCGATTCCAACGTCCTCATCTTCGAGCGCATACGCGAGGAGTTGCGCACCGGGAAGACGGTCGCTTCGGCCATCGAGCAGGGGTTCAATCGCGCGTTCGTCACGATCATCGATACACACGTGACGACCATCGTCTCGTCGCTCTTTCTGTTCATTTTCGGAACGGGGCCGCTTCGCGGTTTTGCCGTCACGCTCGTGCTCGGACTGATCGCCAATCTCTTTTCGGCCGTCTACGTCTCGCGCACGATTTTCATCTGGCTTCTGAACCGCAAAGGCGGACGCTTGGAGACGCTGAGCATATAGTGGGCGGTTGCCGAAATTCGTTCGGCGATGGCCACAGGTAAAGTCATGATCCAATTGTTCAAAGACGTCAACGTCGATTGGCTCGGTAAACGCCGTATCTTTATCACCATCTCAGTCGCGCTGATGCTGGCTGGGTTCATCTCGGCCATCGTGCGACAGGCTGTGCCCGGAGGAACGGACGCCTTCAACCTCGGCGTCGATTTCAAAGGCGGCACGGTGATCACGGTGAAATTTAAGCAACGCCCGTCAGCCGAAACGATCCGCGAAGCGCTGAACCGCGCGGGCATCCGCGATGCGGTGATTCAACCGGTGATCGATAAACAGGACGAAGTTTTGATCAAACTGCCGCAGATGGGGTCGGCAGATGATGCTCCTGAACAGGCGCAGGCGCAAGTCGACGTTGGGCGCGCCCGCGTGGCCGAAGCGCTGAAAACGCTCGGACCGGAAGCGGGCCCCGAGATCGTCGGCACCGAAGCGGTTGGTCCGGTCGCTGGACGCGCGTTGCGCAATCAAGCGGTGGCCGTCACGCTTCTGGCGCTCGCCGGCATACTCATCTACATCGCCATGCGCTTTGAATGGACTTACGGGGCCGCCGCCGTGCTCGCCGTTTTTCACGACGTGCTGGTGACGCTCGGCTTCTTCTCGATCTTTCAGTGGGAGATAAGTCTGACCGTGATCGCCGCGTTGTTGACG
>NZ_PSLQ01000120.1:980-2415 GCF_040289685.1 Pyrinomonas sp. | reverse complement strand
CCACTCGCCACATCCCCACTACTGCCTTTGACGGACACAGCGTGTCCCCCATTAGTGTCAGCGCAATTCGAAGCGCGCCGTGCGGCTGACTCGGGTCGCTGCGGCGACAAGCGTTGCGCGCAGCTCGTATTCGCCCGGGGCGAGCTTTTCGACTGGGATCGCCGAGGCGTATTGAATGCGTCCTTGGGCATCGGGCGCTGGCAGTTCCACTGCGGCGCGTCCGATCGGGTGCCCGCTCCGCAACACTTCGACGAGCAATTTCGGCCCGGCTCCGTTGGGTGGAGCGTAGGCCGTCAGAAAGAAAGCGAGTTGTTTGGTCGCGTTTTTGCTCAACGGTTCGTTCAGGTTCGGGTAAAGGACCACCTCGCCGTAATGGAACGGCGTTTTGCGCCCGTTGGATTGAGGTGGAAGGCGCTCGGCTCGTTTGAGGATGACGAGACTGCTCAAGCGCGGCAGGTCGGCGGATTGATCGACGACTTCCACTTCGGCGCTTTCGACGCTGGCGCGACCCGAAAGGGCGTCGTAAGCTGCAACGCTGATCGTGTAACGTCCCGGCGGCAGCTCCGCTTCGCGGTAGAAGAGGATCTCACCGCGTTTAGCGCGGTCGAGTCTTTCCATAGGTCCGGTCAATACGTATTGATTGCTCAATTTGCGCACGACGCGCAAAGATTCGTCTTTGATGAGCGCGAGGACAACGAAGTCTGTTTGATAGGTCTTCTTCTCCGCATTGGTCGCGTAAGTGATCGCTTCTGGCGGGATCTCGACCACCACCGACACCATGCCGGGACGATCCTTTTCCGGGAAGTTGAACCCGCCGAGGTGAAGCGGAAAGGCGTTGCTGCGATGCGCGCCGCTTAAAAGCGCCAAGGCCGGAGCTTCGTATGCGAGCACGGGCGAAGCGATCGCTGCGTTGATCGCATAATAACCTCGGCGCGTTTGCACTTCGAGGTCGGAGCGATTCAGTTTAACGGCGATCTGCCGAAACTTTCCGTCGTAGTCGGTGTTCTTTGGCACATAAGTCAACACGTAGTAAGCGTGCAGGTCTTGATCGACTTCACGCAAGCGCGCGCCGATGTCGTTGGTGCCGGAGATGAGCCGCCCACCGGTTGAATCGGCTAATTGACTCAATCCAGTATGAGGGTCGAAGCGCAGCAGATCCTCGTTGCGTTCGAGAAGGCGTGTCATCGGTTGGCCTGAGGTGTCTTCGCGTCCGGTGGAGGCTTGATTGATGCGGCGCGCGCCGAGCGCTTGCAGTTCGCGTTGCGTTTCAGCAGTGGTGCTTTCGATGCGAAGGCCGGCAGCGTCCACCGCATAGATGCTGACGTTGGCGCGATTGGCGTTGCCGATGACGGAGCGAAATTCGGCTTCGACAGCAGGCGGAATCGCCACGCCCTCCGAGAAGAAGACGATGGCCTTGCGACCGGCAAGACGCCCA
>NZ_PSLQ01000120.1:0-919 GCF_040289685.1 Pyrinomonas sp. | reverse complement strand
TCGAGGACGCGCTTTTGAATCTCAGCGATGCGTTGCTCTACGGCACTCGCCCCGAGCGTCGAAGCGGTTGCGCTCACGGCTCCAGCGTTGGTTGGACCAGCGCCAGCGATGGTCGCTTGTGCGTTGGCGATGCTGCCGACAAGCGCCGCCTGTTGCGCGACGAGATCGCGCGTCTGCGCTGCGTCGGAGGCATAGGGCGAAGAGCCGCGAGCGGCAAGCGCGTTGAGCGTTTGACGGACGAGGCGAGCGTCGCGCGTGAAGGGCTGCAACGTGTGAAGTCGCTGATCAATGGCGAAGACGGCAACGAAGTCCGACGTGACTTCCGCGTTGCCAAAATAGCCGAGCGCCGCTTTGCTGGCGCGTGCGCGCGCATCAGGCGACAGCCGGTCAAAGACCAAAGCGACGGCGCTTAACGAATTTGGGCCGATGCGGCGTGTCGCAGTGCGGCGGGACGTTTCGGCGTCGTGCGCGGCGATTCCACGGGGCGGTTCGGCCGATGGAACGGTACGCACAACCGCCTCGAAAGATTTGATCTCTTGTCGCACGCCGTCTTCGTAGATCTCGAAATCGGACGGCGCGAGGTTCTTCGCCGGGCGTCCCTTTCGATCTTTGACGACCACATCGAGCACGACTTCCGTTGTGCTCGTGATGATGCGCTCTTCATCTTGTGGGGCTTGCGCCATCGCAAGGTGGCAAAAAGCCAGCACGAGCAGAGAGAGGGGAGCCGCTTTTCGCATCTTTGACTCCTCGACGGGAAAATCTCGCGCTAGGTCGCTGCTTTTAGCTTCGCCAACGCGAACGTTTCGGAAACCTTTCTTCACCAGCGCGGGCGTTTCGCCGCACGCTCTTCTTCGAACATCAGGGACTAGTCCCTAGTAGTCGTCAGCGGCACACCTTCCGGCACGAAGAGGGCCACGCA
>NZ_PSLQ01000063.1:0-21944 GCF_040289685.1 Pyrinomonas sp. | reverse complement strand
TAAATCCTGCGGGCTGATTCATAGAAAAGAGGGGGTTGGGAGAGGGATAAAACCCATCCCCTTCATGGGTGGGATACACGGACTCCCCACGTGCGGTCGAAGGCGCGTCACGCGCATGGTGGGCAAGTGGCGACAAACCGTGAATCCCACGCGCTCTCGCGCCGTGGGAGTGTCAATGAAGAGGGTAACCTCTTCGGATGGCGAGCATGGAGCTTGCATCCTCAAAGTCTTCCGCGTGTTGAAAACAAGGGAAATTGGTGCCGAAGGGGGAGTCGAAAGATTTTCCGTAAAGACCCGCGTCAAGCAGCATTAAAAAGGGAGATTGGTGCCGAAGGTGGGACTCGAACTCTAGACGTTGAAGCTCGTCTTCAAGCGTTGCTTGAGGAGATTGGTGCCGAAGGTGGGACTCGAACCCACACGGGTTTCCCCACACGCCCCTCAAACGTGCGCGTCTACCTATTCCGCCACTTCGGCACGCTCGGGTGAGCTTCTCTGGTCTTTTGTCAAAGAGGGTCGCTCAGCGTTTTTCTTCAGGCGACGATTGAGGACTTGCCGCTGGCGTCGTCGTCGCAGTGGATGCAGCGTTTGAGTTCGACGTTGCCGGCGATGGTTGTGGCGTCGCCGTTGGTTGCGGTGTCGCTTCCGGCTCCGCCTGAAGCACGGACCGTTTTTGCGTCACCGCTGGCAACGACAACGTCAACGCGATGAGCATGAAGACGGCTGCCGCCCCGATGGTGATCTTGGCAAGCAACGTCTGCGTTCCGCGCGGTCCGAAAGCTGCGCTCGACAAAGTGCTTGTAAAGAGAGCGCCCGCGTCAGCTTTGCCTGGCTGAAGCAACACGGCGACGATGACGACGATGCAGGCCAAAGTGTATATGCCGTAAAGGACGTACTCCAGCAAGGCTTTTCCCCTCTCGTTGCCGCTTTCAAGCGGCGTTGTAATGGACTATTTTCGCGAAAGTTTCGGCTTCAAGGCTCGCCCCGCCAACCAGCGCTCCGTCGATATCCGGCTGAGCCATCAATCCGGCTATGTTGTCTGGCTTGACGGAACCGCCGTAGAGTATGCGCAAAAGTTGGCTCGCCTCTTCTCCAAACCTCTCCGCGATGATGCGTCGGATGAAAGCTTGCATTTGTTGCGCTTGCTCCGGCGTCGCGGTACGACCCGTGCCGATCGCCCAAACGGGTTCGTAAGCGATTATGATACGTTCAAGCGCGGAAACTGTCAAATCGCGTAACCCACCGTCTATCTGCCCTTTGACTACCCTTTCAGCTAAACCAGCATCGCGTTGCGCCAAAGTTTCGCCCACGCAGACAATGGGCGTTAATTCAGCGGCGAGGGCCGCTTGAACCTTGCGGTTGACCATGCTGTCCGTTTCACCATAGAACTGTCGCCTTTCAGAATGACCGACGATGACGTAGCTCGCTCCCGCATCGCGCAACATGTCGGCAGCCACTTCGCCCGTGTGCGCGCCGTGCTTCTGCTCGGGCGCGCAGTCCTGCCCGGCGACGCGTATGTTGGACCCTTCAAGCCGGTCCGCTACCGATTTGATCGCTGTGAAGACCGGGGCGATGACGATCTCACAGTGATTCGCGTTGACGACCAGCGGCTTGAGCGCTAGCGCTGTGGTGACTGAATCGGCGATGAACTTGTGCATCTTCCAGTTTCCGGCGATGACGGGGCGACGCATAGGCAGTCTTAGCTTTTCTCCGGGATCATCGAATCCGCGCGAAGGCCTTCGCTCTTTGCTCGGCCTCGAAGAGACGAACTTTGCGATGAGCGGACGTTCGGTTTGAGCTTTCAAGGCGATCTCACGCCGCAATATCGAACTCTGGAACTGGGCACCCGACCGCAAGGGGCACCCCCGAATTTCGATCAGTTCTTGTCGGTCAACGCCTCGACGCCGGGCAACTTTTTCCCGGCCAGAAATTCGAGCGTCGCGCCGCCGCCGGTCGAAATATGCGTGATCCGGTCGGCAACGCCTGCCGCGGTGACGGCGGCAACCGAATCTCCGCCGCCGACTACCACAGTTGCGCCACGATCGGCGGCTTCGGCCACCGCACGCGCGATGGCGATCGTTCCTTGGTCGAAAGGTTTCTCTTCGAACATGCCCATCGGGCCGTTCCAGACAATGGTCCTTGCGTCTTCGAGCGCGCGCGTGAAACGCGCGATCGTCTCCGGTCCGATGTCGAGTCCGACCAATCCGGCAGTGGTGAACTCGATGGGGATCGTCCGACGGCTGTGGAGCGGATCGAAACGATCGACGACTTGATGGTCGGTCGGCAAGAGGAATTCGATCCCGGCCTCTTCGGCGCGCCGCCTGATCTTGTGGGCGACATCGAGTTTGTCATCTTCGACGAGCGACTTGCCCACCGTAAAGCCTTCGGCCTTCAAAAAGGTATAGGCCATCGCGCCGCCGATCAATAGTTTGTCCACGCGCCGTTCGATCAGCGAAGTGAGCACCTCGATCTTGTCGGAGACCTTGGCTCCGCCAAGAATGGCGACGAAAGGGTGTTCCGGATCGTTGAGCACGCGCCCCAAGTACTCCAATTCTTTCTCCATCAGCAATCCGGCGGCGGCTTTCTCCACATGATGGGTGATCGCTTCGGTGGAGGCGTGCGCGCGGTGAGCCGAACCGAAGGCATCATTGACGTAGAGCTTGTCGCAGAGTTCGGCAAGCTGTGCGGCGAAACGATCGTCATTCTTCTCTTCTTCCGGATGGAAGCGAAGGTTTTCGAGAAGAAGCACGCCGCCTTGGGGCAGCGCTTCCGATCGCGCGCGCGCTTCGTCACCGATGCAATCGTCGGCGAAATCGACGCTCTGACCGAGCAATTCCGATAGCCGTCCGGCTACAGGGCGCAAGCTGTACTTTTCGTTGCGTTGTCCCTTTGGGCGGCCCAAGTGCGAAGCGAGCACGAGGCGTGCGCCGCGCTCGACAGCGTAACGAATGGTCGGCAGCGTCGCGCGAATGCGCGTATCGTCTTCCACCACACCGTCTTTGAGCGGCACGTTGAAATCGACGCGGACGAAGACGCGCTTGCCCATCAGATCGAGATCGCGAATGGAGAGTTTCTTCATAGGCGAAAAGTGCAAGCTTGATCAGAGACCTTTCTGCGCGATGTATTTGACCAGATCGCGCACGCGGCACGAATAGCCCCACTCGTTGTCGTACCATGAAAGCACTTTGACGAGGTTGCCGTTGATGACTTTGGTGTATTCGGCATCGACGATCGACGAGCGCGGATCTTTGCGGAAATCGATCGAAACCAGCGGCTCTTCACAGAAGCCGAGGATGCCGCGCAACTCCTCGTTGGCCGCATTTTTCAGCGCTCGATTGACCTCTTCGGTGGTCGTCTCGCGTTCAACCTCCATGACGACATCAACGAGCGAGACGTTGGGCGTCGGAACGCGCACGGCGATGCCGTCGAACTTGCCTTTGAGTTCCGGGATGACGAGCGCCACCGCTTTGGCTGCTCCCGTCGAGGTCGGGATCATCGAGAGCGCCGCGGCGCGAGCGCGGCGCAAGTCCTTGTGCGGCAAGTCCAGAAGCTGTTGGTCATTGGTGTAAGAATGAATGGTCGTCATCTGCGCCGCGCGAATGCCGAACTTCTCGTGAATCACTTTGGCCACCGGTGCTAAACAATTGGTGGTGCACGAAGCGTTGGAGATGATATGGTGCTCGCGCGGGTCGTAGCGATCTTCGTTGACGCCGATGACGATGGTGATGTCCTCGTTTTTGGCCGGCGCCGTGATGATCACCTTCTTGACGGGGCCGCGCAGATGTTTGCGCGCGTCTTCGGCCTTAGTGAAACGCCCCGTTGATTCGATGACGATCTCGGCTCCCACCTCTTCCCACGGGATCGCTGCTGGATCCTTTTCGGAGAAGACGCGAAATTCATCGTCGCCGACGCGGATGCTGTTCTCCGTGTGTGAGATCTCTTGCTCGAGATTGCCGAGGACGGAGTCGTATTTGAGCAGATGCGCGAGCGTGCGCGTGTCGGTAAGATCGTTGACGGCGACGAAATCTATCTCCCGGTCGCCCAGCGAAGCGCGTAAAACGTTGCGTCCGATGCGTCCGAACCCGTTGATGCCGACTCTGACTGCCATTCGCAATCCTCCTTCGACGATGCTCAGCTTCGGTTCCCGTTCCGTTGTTGCGTCAACGTTGAAGACGGAAAGGGCAAGATAATGCGCCGCGCCGATGGCTGTCAAGCAGATCAAATTCGCGGTTATTTGCTGCGTCGTACAACAAAAGAGATCTCCCGTCGCAGCGTCACCGCGCGATTGGTCAGGAGCCGCTCGCCGTAGGGTTGACAGGAGGTTATATTGTCGCTGCGTCCTATCGCTTGGTTCGGTTGTCTTTGGCACCGCGCTCGCACGCTTGCTTTGCGACGCGGCGAAGGTCGCCTGCGTCGACTGTGCGCGGCGGGCGTTTGATGAAGCGTCGTTCTCATCGTGACTTTTCGGCGGAATGCTGACGATCCGGGGAGAGAAGGTGAAGGCGGAAGATTACAGGTTGTTGTGCGATCTCGAAGAGGATTTTTGGTGGTTCGTTGGAATGCGCGCCATCACGGCGGCATTGCTCGATCCCTTTTTCTCGCAGAGCCGATTGATTCTCGATGCGGCGGCTGGACCAGTCGGCGGATCAACCGATGAACCACCGCTTTTCTCGCAGAGCCGATTGATTCTCGACGCGGGCTGCGGCACAGGCGGTAATCTCCGCTGGCTTGCGCGTTACAGGGCAAGGGTCGTCGGCCTCGATCTTGCGGACGAAGCGCTCCGTTTTTGCCGCGAAAGCGGTGGAAAAGATCTGATTCGAGCCTCGGTCACGGACTTGCCCTTTGCCGACGACACCTTCGATCTCGTGACCAGTTTCGATGTCCTCGTGCAGTTGCAGGAAGAGGATGCCGAAAGGGCCGCGTGCGAAATGCATCGTGTGCTCAACTGCGGCGGCATCGCGCTGGTTCGCGTTGCTGCTTACGAGTGGATGCGCAGCGGTCACGATCTGGCCTTGGGAACGCAGAAGCGTTATCGACTCGGCGAGTTAACTCGTTTGATGGAGCGCGCCGGATTCGAAATCGTGCGCGCCACTTACGCCAACACCTTTCTTCTTCCTGCCGCGTTTGTGCGTCGGCTCATTTTGAAACGGATCGGGCTTGCCGATGCCGGCTCCGACGTGAGGCCGCTCGGTCCACGGTGGCAGTGGTTGAATCTTCCCTTGACGCGCGCGCTCGAAGCAGAAGCGCGCCTGTTGCGTCGAATGAACCTCAGGTTCGGCCTTTCGGCCATCTGCCTTGCGCGCAAGGGGCATTGATGACGGTGCGGCAAATTGCGAGATCGAAAGCTAAATCTCTTTACGAAAGATGACCGCCGTGGATTCCGATTCGTAGCGTTGAACGCTGGTGCTCTTCAGTGATGGGCTGGACCGAAGGACCCTTTTGCATCGGGGGCATTGGGCGTCAACTGGGGCGCGCAATGCGACTTTCGGATGCTTTTCGTCGCGCCGGAGGTCGCGCTCTCTCGAAGCCTCAAGTTTTCATTCGGCATCTTTTTCGAAGTCGAGAACGGCAGCGATGACAGCGCTCGTCTCCTCTTCTGTGAGGTGTGGGTGGAGAGGAAGAGAAAGCAGTTCGCCGACCACCCTTTCAGCAACGGGAAGGGGCGACCGCGCGCCAGACGAAAAGAGCGGTTGCTGGTGGAGCAAAAAGGGGTAGTGAATCATGGTCGAGATTCGATGCCCGTCGAGATGCGCGCGCAATCGATCGCGCGCGGCGTGTCGCACGACGTATAGATGGTAAACATGCGACATTTCATCTCTGACCTTTGGTATGATGAGCTTCGTTCGCTCGAAGGCTGAAGAGTAACGGTGAGCCGTTTCGCGCCTCCTTCGGTTCCATTCTTCGAGCCTACGGAGTTTGATGCGAAGCACGGCTGCTTGAATCTCGTCGAGTCGCGAATTGCGCCCTTCTGTTGCGCGGCGAAGCGCCTCCGGATGACCGCCTTGCCGTAAGATGCGCGCGCGTTCCAACAGCTCCGGATCATCCGAGACGATAGCGCCGCCGTCGCCATAAGCGCCGAGATTCTTCGTCGGATAGAAACTAAAAGCCGCCGCATGGCCGAAAGCGCTGGCTCTTCGTCCGTTGATGCTCGCCCCGTGAGCCTGCGCCGCGTCCTCGATCACCGTCAATCCGTAGCGCGCGGCCACGTTATTGATCGTTTGCATATCGGCCAAGCGACCATAAAGATGGACCGGGACGACGGCGCGCGTGCGCGGCGTGATCGCGCGTTCGACTGCTGCGGGATCGAGCGTGAGCGAACGAGGACAGATGTCGGCGAATACGGGCACGCCACCGGCGTTGACGATGGCGAGCGCCGTATAAGCTGCCGTGAGCGGCGTCGTAATGACTTCATCGCCGCGCCCTTTGCGGACAGCGCCGCTCGCCAGAAGAGCGAGCGTCAGCGCATCTGTGCCGGAAGCGACGGCGACAGCTCCAGCGACGCCACAAAAGGCGGCCCACTCCCGTTCGAAAGCTTCCACCTCTCGTCCGAGAATGTAATCGCCGCCAGCGGCGACGCGCCGCAAAGCTTCATCCGCTTCGGTCGCGATCTCCTGATGCTGCCGCGAAAGATCGAGAAAGGGCACGGTCGTGTGAAAAGGGCTGCGGCGTTCGATCTCGCTCATCCCTTCCGACGCCTGAGGATTGAAGATCCTTCTCACAACTTTCGGCATCCCTTCATCGACGGAGGCTGTCATTCGCAATCGCCGGCTCAACGTTCGTTGACGGAAGAAGCGTTTTGCGTCTTCCAGTAGTGTTCGCGATGGCGTGCATAAAACTCCAAAGTGCGCGCCAGTCCGACGCGCAAAGGCGTTTGCGGGCGCCAACCCAAAGCGGCTTCAATCTTGCGGTAGCTCGTATAGATGTTGCCGATGTCGATCAATTGACGCTCTGGCGGAAAGGGCGTGCACAGGATGTGGCCGCGGCCGGTCATGGAGATCAAAAGCTTGGCGAGATCGGCGAGCGCAATCGGCTCTTCGCTGCCGAGGTTGTAGATCTGACCGTCGGTCGCATCGCTCGCTGCGGCCAGCAGAAGGGCATCCACAACGTCGTCAACGTAGTTGAGGTCGCGGCGCTGCCGCCCTTCGCCGAAAAGCTCGATCGTGCCGCCATCGATGGCCTGACGAATGAACCACGCGACGAAGCTCTGGCGATTGTGGCTCATGAGTTGTCGTGGGCCGTATGTGTTAGTCAATCGCAGGATGACGCTGCGTAGTCCGTACAGTCGGTGGTAAAGAAGATGATAGTGCTCCGCCGCGAGATTGTGAATGCCGTTGATGTCCGGCGGCGAGACGCGGTGTTGCTCATCGACGGGCAGGTAGAGCGGTTCGCCATAAACCTGACGAGTGCTCGTGAAGACGACTTTCACGTGCGGATTGAAGTTGCGGCAAGCTTCAAGCAGCACGAGCTGCGCCGCGCAGTTCAGCTCCAGATCGCGCTGCGGGCAGAGCATGGAATCAAGATGGCTCGTGCTGCCGGCAAGGTTGAAAATATAGTCAACGCCGCCGACCACGTGGTTGGCGACCACCTCATCGCCGATGTCGGCGACGTGTACGGTCACGCGGTGGCGAATCCCTTCGATGTTGAAGGGATTACCGCCTTGCTCCGGGACCAGCGCGTCGACGATGGTGATTTCGACATCGCCGATCTCCACGAGGCGGCGCGCTAGATTGCTCCCGATGAAACCTAGCCCGCCCGTGATCAGCACGGAGCGGCCTTTGTAAACGTTGAATTTTGATCTCACCCTTGACATGGAGGACGACTCGAAGCCATCTTCGGGTCATCCTCACTCCCTCCGCTGTAACCTCTTACACGGCAGCTTCACGGTCGCGCTGCGGGCTCGTCGGGCGCGCTCTTGGACGCTTCGCTCGTGTTCATCGTTATATACGAGTCACGTCGCGACATCGGATCAAGGGGGCTGCACGATCAACAGTTGAGTCGGCGCGTCCTCGTACGCGGTCTTAAGCAGCCCGTCAACTCTCGATCAGGCGCATCGGCTGCGCGATGTTTGCTGTTTCCCTTTTCAGCGCCGCAAGACGGAGCGCACACCATCATCGAGCGCGCGTTCCTTCGCTGCGCGATCCCGCGCTGTTCTATGACCTGAACCTTTCCGCGCGGTCAACTTCAAACGCAAAGCGACGAGATCGAAGATGGTCCGCGCTACGCGCCGCAGCGTAAAGAACTGCGACCTGCCATGCGCGCGCGGGTAATGATGCACAGGGACTTCTGCGAAAACGCAACCGGCAGAAGCTAGTTTGTGGACCAGCTCCACACAGATCGCTCCGCTTGTCGAGGCGAGCGCTATTTTACGAATCGCTGCGCGACGGATCAACCGAAAATCGCAGTCCACATCGCGGATCGGAAGATGAAAGAGGAGATGAGCGAGGTAGTTGTAGGTTCGTCCCAGCCAAGCGCGCAACCGGCCGTCGGCGCGCGCTATCTTGTAACCGTTGACGACGTCGATCCGCTCCGTCATCAGCCGATGCAATTCGACGATCTCGCGCACGTCGTATTGCCCATCGCCGTCTGTGTAAAAGACCAGTTCCTTGCGTGCGTGCGCGAAACCGCTCTGCAGCGCGGCTCCGTAGCCTCGGTTGCGTTCGTGACGGACGATCCTCAAGCCCGAAAACCGCCGCGCCAGTTCGTCGAGCGTTTCAGCCGTGCTGTCGCTGCTCCCGTCATCGACGACGATGACTTCGTAGTCATCGGTCAACGTCGGCAGGACCGCAAACGCCTCTTTTACCAACGGACCGATGGTCTTCTCGTCGTTGAACGCCGGGAAGAAGACGCTTATGCTGGGACGTTTCGCTCGTTCCATCTTCTGGCGGTTATCGAGTTCGCGTCGCTCGCTCATGTTGACCGTTTGTTCGGATGCGGTTTCGGGCGTTCATTCGTCGAGTTCGTGCGCGCCGCGAAGGAGGAAGGCTTCGCCGGTGTTCGCATCAAATGCCCATGCCGTTATCCGCCTCCCGTGGGGCGGAAGCGCGTCGAGCCTGAAGTCGGTGTGCCACTGCGTTTCGCGTTGCCCACGGCGGTCGAGCAACCTTTCGCGAAGCCGTTCGACGATCTCGGTCTGGGCGAGCGCGAACACGATCTCTTGACCGGAGTCGTCTTCGTAAGCGAGGAGCACCGCGTCGGCAGGTCGGTCTTTCAACCGGGCTTGACCGAAGGCATGGTATTGTGTCTCTCCGCGACGAACCAGCCCATCGAAAGAGCCGCGCACGTTGGCATCGGACGCGGCGAAGTCCCGCACCCTGAGGCTGCGCATCAGACGGGGCCGCAAGAAACCGATTGCGTCGAGCGCATCGGCGCGCGTGCGCAGCTTTTCTCGATTCGGATGTAAAGTTCGCTTCGGGCATCCATTGGGAAGCAGATCGATGAAGAGAAGGCACGCTTTTGCTTGTAACTGTTCGCGCGACCAATTGCGCATGTGATGTATCGCCCCCGCGAAAAAGACTCCAAGATAGAGCGCAAGCGCGGCAGACGCCGGGGTCATCCACCGGACAGCGGGATGAGGTTCGCTGCGGCGTGTGTGACGCGCGATCATCAGGATTAGATAGAACGTGGCGATGCAGAGGTAGATCGAAAAACCCATGTACCTCGAAGCCATCGCTTGCTCGAGGCCGAAACTGAACCGCCCGAAAGTGATCAGCGCAGCGGTGATGATAGAATAGGTTCCGAGCGCGATCCAGCATATAGCGCGCGCGACTAAATCGCCCTCTTCGCGCATCCTCCACAATCTGTAGCAGACCGCGGCGAAGACGGACAACGTCACCGCCCCGGCAATCAAACCGAGCCAAGGACGTCCACACGAGAGCGGCGCGCCTAAAAGGATGAGAAAATATCCGGAAGCGGCTAACGGCAACGGCAGCGCGTTCGCTCTCGGATAGGGCAGAGAATGGTAGTCGTAAAAATAGAGCGCGACGCTCGCCGCAAAGCCTGCCATCCACGCTCCTATCCAAAGAAGTTTGCTTTGCGGATCTTTCGCCCTACAATTTGAAAGTAGCAGGAGCGCGATCAACCAGCAAGCGAACCCGTTCGCGCAAGAGAAGCTGCTGACCGCCGATGCTGCCATGCAGAGCGTGAACTTGACGGAGAGCGGCCAACTGGAACGGGCGACGAAGATGCAGAACAGGACGCAGATCGTGGGTATCAGATAGACGACTTGCACGCCGAACAGCCAGTTTTCGTATTGCGCCGGACTGAAGATAAGAAGGTTGGATAGAAGGTAGAGCCACGCCCTTTGCGCTCGCGTGCTGTCGAGCGTTCGTTCGCCGAGAAAGTAGATGCCGAGCGAGATGAGGCAAGCGAGAGCGAAAATCAAGCCCATCTCCCACCGCACGTTCCAGCGCGTCAATAGCCCCATAACGACGAAGATCAGGTTGGGGAAGAATTGGCGGTGCTCGTTCTGCTGAGCGTACAGGTCGCCGAGCGAAAGCCGCCCCTGCAACGCTTTTTCAAAGATGGGGACCAATTCCCATTGATCATGGTACGGAACATCGATGCCCCAGTTGAAGATGAGCGCTCCCGTCACCAACGGCGGAAGCAAAGCTAGGCAGAAGAGTATCCCCCACGCCATGCCATGCGCTGTTGTACCTGTTTCGCGCCTGCCGTGCGCTTCGACGGCGCGAGGGAGAGTCTTCGATAACGGTTCGTCGAGCATATCGAAAGAGTTGACCGGTCTCGTTTCGTGAAACGTTGAACCGATCGCGGTGTTCAAGCTAACGTCTATGCCATGTGGCCGAAGAACTTCCGAAGCGAGATGAGACGAGGAGGCGCAAAGCGCGCCGCCGTCGCGCTCGTCTCGGCACTTCTCGTTCTCGCCCCGCCCGGCACGCTCATCTTCGCTTTGGTCGTTGGAGTCAGTCTTCTCCGTCGCACTCGCGTAAGCGTCGCGCTGTTGATTGCCGCTCTCGTGGGCGCGTGGTTCTTCTGGCGACGCCGGTCGAAAACGAACAGATCGTCGAGCCAACTCCAAGAATCTGCGAAAAAGGATTGAAAGGCGCTCATCTGCACGTTCGATCAACCATCTTCGCGAAGATCGCGCTTTCGTACCCGCGTAAATTTTTAGTCTCTCTCTCGTTCGGGGCGGGCAGCATACCACGTCCATCGCGCTCTGTCATCTGATCGGCGATCATCGAAAAGAGATTTGAAACCGCGTCGGACGGTGAAGCGTAATAAACTTGTGCCGCTTCGGTTGCCGCACCGAGAGCGGCCTCTGACAAGAACTCGATGATGATCGCGGGAGGAAGTGTGAAAAGTCGCGCTTTGAAGATCGCTGCTCGCATTGGCGCTAACGTGCCCGAAACCGACACGCGATGTATGAATAGTTGCCCTCGGAAGATCAGCGTCGGCAAGATCGGTCGCGGTTTGTTGATGAACTCTCTTCTGCTCCTGCTCTCGTTCGCTGTCGCTTTGGGGCAGACGCCGCCTGCGGCGCAAGACCCAACACGGCCGCCAGCAGCAGAAGCGCGTCCAACGACGCCGGGGCAAACTTTGCCGAGCGGCCCGACGCGCGCCGCGCCACAAGCCCCTGCCCCCTCAACGTCGCCCCGCCCGGTGGACCAGAACTTGGAGCGCACGGCGCCACCGATCGAACAGGTGCGCGAGCCGCAGCTACCATCTGCCGAACCGCGCCCGGTTCCACCGCTTCCAAATCTCAAACGGGTCGGCGTCGAGCGCGACCGAAAACTTCCGCTGGCTCTTCGCCAAGCCATTCGACTGGCGCTAGCGAACAACAACGAGATCGAAATCGCGCGCGACGACGTGCGACTGGCGGAGACGGCTTTGCGCGCGCTTGAGGGCGTGTACGATCCGATCTTTGCCATCACGCCGCAGGTCAGCAGCACGGTGGAACCGGTGGCTAGCGTGCTCGCCGGATCAGATCAACGCGGCACGGTTTCGACCACAGACTTCAACTTCGGTCCCAGTTTGAGCAAACAGTTCGGTTTCGGCGGCGGACAGTATCAACTCTTCTTCAATAACTTCCGCCGGTCAACCTCTTCGACCTTCAGCCAGTTGAATCCGTTCTATTCGTCGAGCTTGGGCATACAGTTCGTTCAACCTTTGGTCCGCAACCGCGCGATCGACCGCAACCGGCGCGACATCCGTGTCCAACGCAGACGGCTGGAACAGTCAGATGCGGAGTTCCGTCGGCGCGTCAGTGAAATCATCGCGCAAGTGGAGCAGGCCTATTGGGATTTGGTCTTCGCTCGCCGTGATCTGGACAACCGCACGGCCAACCTGAATCTCGCGCGCGAACAGTTCCGTTTGACCGAAGCGCGCGTAGCTGCCGGCGCTGCAGCGCCGATCGAACGGGCCGAAGTGGCGACCGAACTTTCAAGCCGCGAAGCCGAATTGCTGCAGGCCGCGCAGGCCGTGACCGTCGCCGAGAACAACTTGAAACGTTTGATCCTGCGCGATCCGTTGGCCCTCGAGTGGAGCGCGGAGATCCTGCCAACCGACGAACCGTCGTTCGATCCGGAACCGTTGGAACTCTCTTCGTTGCTCGTCGAAGCGCGCGAGAGTCGGCCCGAACTGCAGCGTCTGCGGCTCGAAGAGGAGGTCAATCGCCTCGATCTTGACTTCTTTCGCAATCAGACGAAGCCGCGCGTTGATCTTCAAGCTACGGTGGCGACCACGGGGCTCGCCGGTAGTCCAGTTGTGCCGACCGGGACGTTGACGGGCGGTTTGACCGCTGGAACGGGCACGCCGACCGGACAAGTGCCGCTGATCTTCGGCGATCCGGCGGCGAACGCCAACGCCTTTCTGCTCGCGCAAGTGAACCAACTGCGCGCAGCATTGGGTCTGCCGCCGGCCAACGTGCCGCTTGTCACGCCGCAGACGCGGCAAGTGCCGGAGAGCCTAGTGGGTGGTTACGGTCAGACTTTGAGCAATCTGTTTCGCTTCGATACGCGCAACGTCGTGGTCGGCGTGCGCATCGAGCTGCCATTGCGCAATCGAACGGCGGAAGCCAATCTAGCTGGCGCGCTGATTCAACGCGAGCAACTGGCGGCCACGCGACGTCAACAAGAGCAGCTCGTCGCCGTCGAAGTGCGCAACGCCGTGCAAGCGGTCGAAAGCGCACGGCAGCGCGTCATCGCCGCGCGCGAAGCGCGACGCAATGCCGAAGTTCAACTCGAAGGCGAGCGACGACTTTACCAAGTCGGACGTTCGACGACCTTTTTGCTCTTTCAGCGCGAGAACCAACTGGCCAACGCGCGCAACCTTGAGATCAGAGCCGAAACCGACTACAACAAAGCGGTGGCAGAACTGCGCCGCGCCGTCGGCTCCATCTTGCGCGCAAACAACGTCACGGTGGCATCGCCTATGGCGAGCCGTAAATGAGAAACGAAAGATGACGTGTTGCAACGCTGAGATTTTGTAGCGTCGCCATAACGAGCCGCGGGCGCAGAACGAAAGCGCGTTGCGAGGAACCGATGAGAACGCCTGTTTCGCTGACGGCAAAGCGCTCTCAATGAACTTGCGAATCGCGGCGCGCAAAGATGAAATCTCCCGCTTCGCTTTTGAAGCGTCCGCGTCGTAGACTAGGTTCTTCAGAGCCGTCGAACGATCTTTCAAGACGATCGGCGATCAATTGCGCTTCCCATCGTGAAGATCACGGCGACCATCATCACTTTGAATGAAGAAGAGAACATCGGCGCTGCGTGCGCGTCGGTCGCCTGGGCTGATGAGGTGCTCGTCGTCGATGCCGGCTCAACCGATCACACGTGCGCCATCGCGCGCGCTTGCGGAGCGCGCGTCGTTCAGCGTCCGTGGCCCGGATTCGCACGGCAGAAGCAGTTTGCCGCCGAGTCGGCGACGCACGATTGGATCTTCAGCCTCGACGCCGACGAACGCGTGTCAGCGGAACTCGCCGATTCGATCGCGCGCTTGCGCACGCTGGATGAAAAGGCATTGGCCGATGGCTACCGCATCGCGCGTCGTTCCTTCTACATGGGGCGCTGGATTCGCGGTGGCGGATGGTATCCGGATTACCAATTACGCCTGTATCATCGCGCGCGCGGACGGTGGCAGGGGGCTTACGTCCACGAATCCGTGAAGATGGAAGCGGGGGCGAGAGTCGAAACGTTGCGAGGCGATCTTCTGCACTACAGCATACGCGATGCAGCGCATCATCACCGAATGATCGGCGAGCGGTATGCGCCATTAGGTGCGCGGCAAATGTTCGAGGCTGGACGACGGACCTCGCCGCTTGCGATCGCGCTCGCTGGCCCGCTCGCCTTCGTGCGAAGCTTCGTGCTCAAAGGCGGCTTTCGCGATGGACTGGCTGGGTACGCCATTGCGCGCTTCGCCGCGCATCACGCCTTCCTCAAGCACTTGATGTTGTGGGAGCTACAGCGGAAGTCGGCTCGTGCGAGTTCGGCGCGGCAAACTGAGCCGTGAGGCTCGGATCCTTCGGGCGAAACGAATCCCTGAAACCATTCCATCCACGCCCTGCATTCTTGCGACTCGAACTCGGCGCAGCGCCTCCCCTTCCATCTTCAGAGGGGCGACGGACGAATCGAAGGCATCGGTGGTCGGCAGCGAAATCCTCGCCTTTGGATCTGTCGCACGAAAGCATCCGTCGTGCGGCGAGGCTTGAGGGGTGCTAAAATCGCGGAAAAGAGTTTGGATCGGTGTAGTATGTCGGCAGGAGCAGCGCGGCACAAAAAGGGCTTGATCTGGTTCTGGAACAACCTGCGAACCCACGACAATCAAGCTTTGAACAGGGCGATGGAAGAGTGCGATGAGCTGATCGCCGTTTACATCGCTCATCCGAAAGATTGGCAGCACGACGAGTTCGGGTTCTTCAAAACTGGCCCTTTTAGAGCGGCCTTCCTCAAAGAGACTGTGCTTGACCTGCAGGAGAACTTGCGCCGCTTGAACGTCCCGCTCTATCTCTTTCACGAAGAGGCGAGCGAGGCTTTGCGCCGAGTCCACGTGCGGTTCCCCTTCGAGGCCGTCTATTTTCAGAACGAGTGGACCAAAGAAGAGCGAGACGTAATCCGAGGTTGTAGGTGGACTTTCCCGCAAGTCGAATTCCGCGGCTTCTACGATCAACTGCTTTATCATCCCGAGCGAGTTGGCTCTTTGTTCCGTTCGCTTCCGGACGTTTTCACACAATTTCGCCAAAAGTTGGAGAAGCGCTTGGACCCGACGAAACCGCTCCCCGAACCATCTCCGAAGTCGCAACGAGTGGCGCTGGACCTGCCGACCGCCTTGCCCGCATGTTTGGAGAGGGCGGAAAGGAGAACGCATCCGCACAGCGCTTTCGCTTTGAAAGGCGGCGAAGGCCAAGCGCAGCGACGTTTGCAGTACTACTTATTCGACTCTCATCTCGTCAGGAAATACAAAGAGACGCGCAATGGTTTGATCGGTTTAGACTACAGCTCGAAATTATCGCCCTTCCTCGCCAACGGTTCGTTATCGGTCCGCGTCATCGTCGCGCGACTGCGCGCCTACGAGGCGGAGTTCGGCGGCAACGATTCGACCTACTGGCTTTTCTTCGAATTGCTCTGGCGCGAATTTTTCAAATACGTATCGATGGAGCATGGCGATTGGCTCTTTCACCGCAGCGGCATCAGAAGGAAGAAGCGGAAGTGGAGAGAAGACGAAGGCTTGGTGCAAAGCTGGACCGATGGCCGGACCTCCTCGCCTTTCGTCAACGCCAATATGTTGGAGATCAAGCAGACTGGTTGGATGAGCAATCGTGGACGGCAAGTCGTCGCTTCTTATCTCGCAAAACACCTCGAAGTGGATTGGCGCATCGGCGCGGCCTACTTTGAATCCGCGCTCGTCGATTACGACGTGCACAGCAACTACGGCAACTGGCAGTACGTCGCCGGCGTCGGCAATGATCCGCGCGACCGCGTCTTCGATCCCGAATTGCAAGCCCAACGCTACGACTCCGGTGGTGAGTACCGTCGGCTCTGGTTGAAGGAGGCCGCTTCGTTCTAACTCGCCGCCAAGCCGATCCGCGATGGCTGCAACGGACGTGGCCTAAAACGTGATCGAACGACCATGAAGAAAAGATAGAACGTCTTACGGCTCGTTTTGGGCGATCAACTGAATCCGCAACATTCGTGGTTCGGCGAGCGGCGCGACGACTTCCTGTATTGTTTAATGGAGGTCCGGTAGGAGACCGATTACGTTCAACACCATGTTCAAAAGGTGGTTGGGTCCTTCCTCGCCATGCGGCGCTTCGCCGATCGTTTACGTCGAGCAGGTCATCGCGTCCTTTATCTCGCCATCGACGATCCGAGAAATCGCCAGTCGATCGCGGAGAACTTGCTGGAGCTGATCAGGAAGTTCCAAATTCAAAGGTTCGAATACCAACTGCCTGACGAATGGCGTTTGGACGAAGAGCTGGCGCTCTTTTGTCGGCGTCTGAACGTCGAGACGCGAGCTTACGACGCCGAACATTTCCTCACAACGCGCGATGAACTGGCCCGATTCTTCGCGGGAAAGAAGCGACTTCTCATGGAGAGTTTCTATCGGCACATGAGAAAGGAGCACAGCATCTTGCTTGATGCGAAAGGTGGACCGGAAGGTGGGAGATGGAACTTCGACGAAGCGAATCGTAAGCCGTTACCGAAAAATTCGAAGGTCCCTGCGCCTTGGCAAAAGAAACACGACGTGAGACCGATTCTCGAAAAGATTTCCCAAGCTGGCGTTCGCACCATCGGTCGTCCGCGGAGCGAATTCCTGCTCCCGATCGATCGGAAAGAGGCTTTGGAGCAGTTGGAGCATTTCATCCGCAATCTACTGCCTCACTTTGGGGACTATCAGGACGCGATATGCGACGCCGAGCCTTTTCTATTTCATTCGCGCCTCTCTTTCGCTTTGAACCTGAAGATGATCGATCCGAAGGAGGTCGTGGAAGCGGTCGTTGAAGCGTACCGTCAGGACCCATCGCGTTATCGAATCAATCAGGTCGAAGGCTTCGTCCGGCAAGTCATCGGCTGGCGCGAGTACATGCGCGGAATCTATTGGAAAGAGATGCCTGCCTACGAGCAGACGAACCACTTCGGTCATACGAGGCGTCTGCCATCTTTTTACTGGAACGCTGAGACGCGAATGAATTGCCTGAGGAACGCAATCCGGAACTCTCTTGACAACGCTTATGCGCATCACATTCAGCGATTGATGGTCACAGGTAATTTCGCGCTGCTCAATCTGACGCATCCGGCTGAAGTGGATGAGTGGTATTGGGGCATTTACGCCGACGCAGTGGAATGGGTCGAGCTTCCTAACACGCACGGCATGTCACAGTACGCCGATGGCGGATTGGTCAGCACCAAGCCTTACGTCTCGTCGGCCTCATACATTCGGAAGATGAGCGATTACTGCGACGAATGCTTCTACGATCCGAAAGAGAAGACGGGCGCGCGCTTGCCCGTTCAATTCGCTCTACTGGAACTTCCTCGGAGTCCACCGCGATCGGCTCGGGCGGAATCAACGGATGAAGATGATCTACAAGACTTGGGATCGGTTCGATAAAAGCTTCCGGCGCGAGATCATCAAAAGGGCGGAAGAGGTGCTGAAACAGGTCGAAGATCAGCTCGTGTAGTAGGCGCTTACCGGGCGCCTTAGCTTCGAGGCGGCGGAAGAAGCGCTGAAACGGGTCGCAGCGCGACTTGCTGCCAACCAAGCGAGGTCATCGTCGAGCGGCGATGAAAGAGCGCCCGGCGAACATTCGGTGTGCTCCTCAGGAATTGCAAGCGGCGTTTTTAAGAGTCTCGGCGTCAGTTCATTCCGCGTTCGTCTCAGCGGCGAGCGGCGGCAACAACTTGCGGCGCGAAGCCGAACCGGCGGGAACGCGCGGCGCGCTCTCGTTGGAGAGGAGCTCGAGCAACAGTTCGTCTTCCATTTGACGGCTTTGCCAGACCTGTGGCCCTTGATTGAGCAGGGCGAAGAGCACTGGTCCGCGGTCGGCGGTGTAAACCACGCCTGCGAGGCTCGCCATTCCGCCATCGATGGTCGTCAAAGTGCCGGTCTTCCCGACGAGCGCTCCTTCGAGCGGCGTCCCGCGCAGGCGGTGGCGAAGCGTTCCGGCGTCGCAACCGGCAAAGGGCATGATCTCTTCCGGCGAGAGACCTTGCTTTTGCAATTCTTCGATCAAGGCGCGCAACGTGGCGACGATCCCGCGCGGCGTCAAGCGATTGTGTCCCAACCCGGAACCGCACTCGATGAAGACCTCTTGCCTAGGCAGCCCGACCCTTTCGGTCAACAGCTTTTGGATCGTTTCTGGACCGCCGACGAGCGCCGTCAAACGATCGGCGACGAAGTTGCTCGAGTGAGCGTTCATGTACAGCAAGACGTCGCGTAGACGATACGATTCATAGCTGATGGTCGGCGCAAACGGCGGTGGGTCGGCGACGCCCGTTTTCGGCTGGCCCATCTTCAGCGCGCGCACGAGCCGTGCGGCGGCCTCTTCGGGCGCATCGGTGAAGTTAAAGCAGAAACCGGGCGAGACGTAGAGCGTACCGGCGATGCGTCGGATCCCGCGCGCGCGCAACTTAGCGGCGATGGCTGCTGCTTGCACGTCGCCGAAGAGCGGATCGTCGCTGGCGACATAGATGTTTCCGGAGAAATTGCCGCGCGCGTCGAGCGTGCCATCGAGATACAGCTCTGTGCGGAAGCGATGGTTTGCTCCCAAGCGTTCAAGTGCGGCGAGCGAGGTGGCCAGCTTTGAAAGCGAGGCCGGGTTGAACGGTACGTCGGGATTGAGCGCGGCGAGCACTTGGCTGCCGTCCAACGTCTCGATGTAAACGCCGTGACGTTCTAGTTCCTCGCCGCGCGCAGCGTACCAAGCCGCGACGTCGAAGACGGGCTCGCGCACGATGGGCGACGGTAGATCGGCCGCGTAGGTTGAAAAGGAGTGGACCGAACTCTGGCTTTCATCGCGTTGCCAGAGCTTGAGAGCATAGGGAACCAGACTGAGCGCTGTCGTAAAGACAAGTCCAATCGCGATCATCAGCAGCGCTGATCGACGAGGTTGCACGCTTTCCTCCCGAAACGTCTCTCGAACGACGAACGCCTTCACGCCGAAGGCGCAAAGCGCTATCATGCGAAAAGCTCGCGCTGCCCGTCAAGCGAAAGGGCGGCCCGATTCCAAGGAGATGATTGCCAAAGAGATTTTCACTAATTTCATCTCTCAGCCTAATGTAGGCCGATACCCGATTCCAAGGAGATGATTGCCAAAGAGATTTTCACTGCGACCGACTCGGCTTTGTTCGCCCTCTTTGGGGCGGCTCTCGGAGCCGTCATCGGCAGTTTCTTAAACGTCATCATTCATCGCGTCCCGCGCGGAGAGTCGATCGTGATGCCGCGCTCCAGATGCCCGCAATGCGGAACGGCGATCCGCCCACAAGATAACATCCCCGTGCTCAGCTACCTTGTGCTCGGCGGGCGTTGCCGCGCGTGTCGCGCGCCGATTTCGGCGCGTTATCCGTTGGTCGAAGCGTTGACGGCAGCGCTCTTCGCTGTGGCTTTCGCGCGCGTTGGGTTGACGATGGAACTCGCCTTCGACCTCGCTTTCATCGCCGTCGTGCTCGCGCTCATCTTCATCGATGCCGAGCACATGCTGCTTCCGAACGCGATCACCTATCCGGGCTTCATCATGGTTTTGGCGGCGCGCACATTGGTCCCGCGGGTCGATCTGGTGAATTTGCATGGCTACCCTTTGTGGGCCAACTCGTTGATCGGGGCGTTGGCAGGCGCGGCCTTCGGCGCAGGAACGCTCTGGCTGGCGCGCGTGGCGTGGCGGCGCTTGCGCGGCGTCGAAGCGATGGGATTGGGCGACGTCAAGATGATGTTGATGATCGGTGCCTACTTGGGCTTGCCACGCACCGCCGTCGCGATGTTTCTTGCCTTCGTCATCGGCGCCGCGGTCGGCATCGCCGTTATGTTCGCCCGCGGCGAGCGCGATTTACAGATGATGCTTCCTTTTGGCATCTTTCTCGGTGTAGGAGCGATGGTCGCCCTCTTCTTTGGCGACGCGCTGTTGAGCTGGTACTTGCAATTCTTCTTTTGAGCGCCGAAGGCGGCTCTTTCGCCGTCTTCCGCAAGCTGTCTAACGAGTGCTCGTCATGCTCTCTCGTTACGAGAACCGCGCGCAACTGGCGTTGGCGTTGTTGATCGGGCTGCTTCTGCTCGTCAACCTCTTGGCCTTCGGATTGGTCGCGCTTGCACCGCGCGCCTCTGTGCTGCTGGCGGTGCTCGTCGTCACTTTGAGCATCAGCATCCCTTTCATCCTACTCTTTCCGCGATGGCTGCTGCGCCCTTTTCATCGGCTGTTCGACGAAGCCAGGCGCGCTCCCATCGAAACGCTTCGCACGGAGGCGCGCGACGAGACTGAGTTCGTTCTGGAGACGTTTCAAGCCGTGGTTGCGCAGTTGCGCGCGCAAGCCAAAGAGTTGGAGAGCTTGAACGCGCAAGCGCGCGCGCGCGCTGAATCAGCCGAGGAGCTGAACGCACGCATCATCGCCAGCATGCCATCCGGTTTGATCGCCTTCGATGCCGAAGGGCATGCGACGGTGATCAATGCCCCCGCGCGCGCGCTGCTGCAAACGGACGCGGTCAGCGCTGAAACGAAAGAGGTCTTGAGAGCAGCGCCGGAATTGATCGAGCTGGTTGAGGACTGTTTGCGGCACGGCGCGCTCTACCGGCGCGAAGAAGTAACCGTCACGACCGGCGACGGACGCACGCGCAAACTCGGCGTGACGGTTGCGCCCATCACCGCGCATGGCAGGCCGGGCGGCGCGCTCTGCTTGATGACCGATATCACCGAGGTGCTCGAATTGCGCGAAGCGGTTGCGCGCAAGAGGAATCTCGAAAGTCTAGGCGAAATGTCCGCTGGTTTGGCCCATGAATTCAAGAACGCGCTGGCGACCTTGCAAGGCTACGCGCAGCTTTTGCAGCGCGTCGGGGCGAGCGGGGTCGAGAGCATGGCTGCCACCGCGTTGCTCGACGAAGTGCGCGATCTTTCGGCAATGGTGACGGCCTTTTTGGATTTCGCGCGTCCGCGTCCGCTTGAATTGACCGAAGTCGATCTCGGCGATCTGATCGAGGAATGCCGCGCAGAGTTGGCCCCGCTTTACGCGGAACGTCGCATCGAGCTGAAGATCGTCGCAGAGTTCGCCCCCGTGCGCGCTGATGCCGTGCTTCTTCGTCAAGCGCTGCTCAACATCATGCGTAATGCGGCGGAAGCCATTCCGGATGAGGCGGCGGAGCGCCGAGTGGAGGTGCGCATCTACTGCGAACGAGATCCGCATGGCGCTTCTTGGAGCGTCCTCGAAATCGAGGACACTGGACCGGGGATCAGAGCGCAGGATTCCGAGAAGATCTTCATCCCATTCTTCACTACCAAAAGAGATGGGCACGGCATCGGGTTGGCGCTCGCGCACCGCATCATCACGGATCACAGAGGGACGTTGACAGCCGCCAACTCGACTCGCCATGGAGCGATCTTCACGGTAAAATTGCCGACTCCGATCCAAGAGCGATGAAAAAGATAGGAAAGGAGCGGGATGAATAAAATAGGACCGATTCTGCTGGCGCTGATCTCCATTTTGATCGTCTACATCACCTTTCACTTGCAGCGCGTGAACGGCTCACGTGGTTTGGGTGCCATCGGCGTGGATCTCGCGTTCGGCATCTTTACGCTCTTTTTGCTGATAGCCGTCTTGTGGCTGCTGCGTCCGCCGAGCAAAAAGCGAAAGCGCGTGACCCGTCCTTTCTAGACCGGATCTGATTCGAAGGGGACGAAGCGGCTTTCTGCTCGCCGAACCGCTTCGGCAAACAACGATCCGCCAAAAGGTTGGGTCAACGGCCAACGGCCCTTTAGAAAAACGGGGGAGCGCGAGGGGGCTGTAATCCCCCTCAAT